>DASXVE010000015.1 GCA_036504445.1 Candidatus Aquicultor sp. | reverse complement strand
CACGGCGAATTGCCTCCGGCGAATTCATCTCGGCAACCATCCGCACCGCTTTTTCACGAAACTCTTTCGGGTACTTGTTTGGTATCGGCATAACTCTCCTTGTGGTAGCTTAGGTGCCTCCATTATACCCGGGGCGGTTCATTCTTCTGTTATGCGATTTGTCTGCAATAACCTGACCTCAAGTTTTTACTGGGTTCGAATCCTAGTGCCCCAGCTATGATAACCCACCTTCTGCGGGCTTCAACGCCATAGGTATAAAGCGGATACCATTCTTTTCTTGTTCTGGACCGAGGCGCTGGAACCCCATTTTCTCATCAGTCTCTAACTTCGATAACGCCAATAATTTTGTTACCGCAGTGAGCTACAAGCATAAATGCATTCTGCGACAGGCGTTTAAGGGTTGCCTCAGGGTCGGTGAATTCAAAAAACATCTTTATGCCTTCTTCTGTGTAGCCCGGTGCAATAAATTTATTAAATGAAGTCCGAATTAACTCTATGGTTTCGCATAGCTCAGCGGGAGCAATGCCCCTGATTACCACATCGCTCATACTATTATTTTATAGCAAGCTCGATCTCGCGCAAGCTGAGAATGTCCGAAGATCGTTCAACTGCTCCGGCACATAAAAAAGGCTTGCTATCTCTAGCAAGCCTTTACATCGTTCGTTTGTATTATGCAGCGATTGAGACATTGGATGCGCGGGCACCCTTGGCCTCCATGCGAACCTCATATTCAACTGAGGCTCCTTCGGCTAGAGTCTTGAACCCATGGCCGTTGATTGCGGTATGATGCACGAAGACATCCGGCCCGCCATCCTCCTGCCTGATAAAACCGTAGCCTTTGCTGTCGTCAAACCATTTTACAGTACCTTTTGACATGTATTACACCTCCTAGCGTCTTAAGACCGAAGCTTACGACGCTAGGTTAATGCGGCACTCTTAAAGAGGGTACGTCACGGACCAAAAAAATAGGGACTCGTCAAAAACGAGGCCCATTTAGAATTCACGTCTTAGCTTTATAAAGTATTACATACATAGCACATTTTGTAAATCTAATTCTCATCCGACTGAGAGTATCTCTGACAGTCGTAACAAGATGGTATTTACGAAAAAAGATGAAGGTTTTGCAGATATTGTCCGCGCATTCTTGATGCTTTATGTTGGTTGGGCGTACTCTTTCTCGATAAAAGGTTGAATAAGCTCAATATAACCAAGCACGAGAGCAATCGCTAAGCCCGCGCTCACAGCAACGAATCTGAATTTATCATCGGTGGCAAACCCACGACCGACGGCATAGCCAAGGGTAAAAAGCCCGCCTAACAATAAACCATCCTCAATAATGAGAAGTTTCTCCGCAAAGACAAGCCCTATTACGGAAAGACCAGGGCGAACACGAGGGCAATGATAAATACGTTGCGGTTATAGACGACAAGTTCCTTTTGATGCGCTTTCTCTTTTTGCTGGTAACGGACTAAAGCTTTTTTCCGTTCTGCCGTCTGCTCGCCGTTCTTGCCACCAGGTTTTTCTAGCGATACAGGTACATCGGATACTGCGGTTGAGAATAGAATGCTTGGATACCTACACCCACAAATAGCACCATTTAGCGAGGAACTATATATGTCTCTCGTTCGTCTTAGCTGGCGGAAAGTCAAAACCACCACGGGAACAACCTGATGCGTCTTGGGTGCTTACGTACGCAGTCCGATTGATTATCGCGCTCAGTTCATCAAATAGAACAATGTTTGGAAAATGATCTTCTTTACCGTTGGCGACTAGGCGTTTTGCTTTTAGAAGGTTTATAATCATATTATCGAAGTGAACTCTATAAATTACCCACTCTATTCGGATCGGTGAGCCCATGAAGGAACGCAGACTGATTGCTTTCTTGATAACGATTAGCGTAGCGGTTGTTTGTCTGAGCTCATGCGCTCCACCGCCTCAGAAGCTCCGTTCGCTAACAAAGGGTGAGCTTAATCAGTTTCTGACGGCCAATAATGTTACGCCCCTCGCTGTTAAGAAAATTGGTGATGCGACGGTCATCTTTTATGAGACTGAAAAAAGTATGGGGTATTACGCATTATCAATGGATGCAAAGGGCACAATAGTTAAATCCCAGGCATCAACGAACAACAATGCTTCGATGACGCAAGTATCGATCGGCGGCACTGCGACCGGCGTACCGTTTGCGACGTTGGTTATTAACGATGATAATTTGCGAGAAAAAGGATATCGTGCCTTAGTGACATTTAGTGACGGTTATACGGCTAAAGAGTTGGTGTCCGGCAAGAGAGGCCATATAGCCCCGCATCTAGGCATCGGTGATTTTAAGGTTTCGATAGAGTCGGTTTCCATCGTGGATAAAGAAAACAACGTCATATTTAAAAACCCTTAAGATTTTAGCTTCATACAACGAACTTGCCGGCACTGCCGTACAATTTTTAAGGCCCGCCCGACAGGATATATCGCAAATACTCGTCGTCAGAATTCTTTAAGCAAATAATTGTATTGTTGGACATTCGTGCGACCTCTGCCCTCCCAGAGAAAAGCAGGCCTGGTTTATTGTAATATCCAGGCCTGCTTCGAAGTTATTCTCTTGTATCCGGCAATACTATCGTAAGTTTATTCGGTGAGACCGATTAGTACGTTCGTCTTACCATCAGATTTTGTTATCGTGACTCCGCCAATATCGGCATCGCCTTTTTTAAGTGATAGACTCGCCATTTCGTCGGCCTCCATCGACCCCGAGATTTTATACCCGTTATCAGCTAAAGCTTTTTTATAGAAATCGACTACTTTTTTTACATCATCACTGGTCTCAAAAGTTACTTGGAAGCTGGTCTTGCCTTCGGCTTCGGTCTTTAAACCGCTGGTTATTTTTACCCCATCATAGATAGGGAAGTCTTTGGGGAAACCATCCGGCACTTTGCTCTCGCTACCGCTGATTGTAGCTTCTCCCTTGTCTGTTTTTATGTTTACACTACCGTTTTTCTCGTCGACTTTTACTCCTGTTGCGTTTTCAACAGCCTTCTTAGTCGCTTGCTCAGCGATGTTGCCACAACCGACGCATATCACGAGCGCCGCTATCAGTAAAGCTAGAAGTGCAAATTTCCCAAACCGCATAGTTATTCTCCTTTATGGTAGGTGTAATAGCTCGATAATATAGGAAGGGCGCTTGGTTGTCTATCCGGTATTGGTACCGATCTGGCTGCTAATCTTTCCTTCTCAAAACGATGTAATTGTTATACTTCTTATCCGGGACGTAATAGCTCTTGAGATAATCGGTGACTTTAGTATTCCTCGTGTAAATATCTGTTTTCTCTGCCGGGATAATACAGTATTTGGGTTTGCTCTTTTCGAGGTCGGCTTTGGGTTAATTCATAAGATGATCCAAAATATGGTTTACTGCAAAGATGGTTCATGCAGTAGGGGATCGCTCGCAACTAATTGCGTGGCTTGAGAAATTTGGTGAGCGCCTCAATGAGGCGTTGTTTGTCTTCATTAGTATAAGGTGAGGGGCCTTTGGTTCGGCCTCCGGCACGACGTATCTTCTGGCCCTCGTGTCGAAGAAGCAGCTCATAGCCTATGGTGGCCGGATGATAGGCTTTTCCCCGCGCGGATATCACGGCTGCACCCTTCGACAAGACAAGCGATGCGAGCCCGATATCACCGGTAATTACGATATCACTGGCAGCTACTAAAGATACGATGGCATAGTCGGCCGCGTCGCGTTCGCATGCGACTTCTCGTATTAATATACCGGGCGCGTCTCGAAAACGGGCCAGATTTTGCGTTTCGTTACCGACTAGCACAACAAGCGCATTATTACCTCTGGCGATCTTGATAATGGCATCAAGCGACGGGCATGCGTCGGCATCAACAATTACGCGCGGTTTACTATCGTTCTTCGTCATGGCTTTTATGGTAATTCAAATACCGTTCCATGCACAGCCGGAGAGATTAGGATAACGGCAAGACTTCTTTGCCGCTTGAAAACCGTTTCTGTGAACTTTTGTGCTCATCTTGCTATGGGCAACAGGGCTTTTTCTTTTTGAAGCCGGTACGTGTAAAATCTAAATTACACCTTATTGCCGAGGATAATAAAAAAGAATAACCGAGTGATAACGGAGGTATACGTGGAAAAGCTTCTCAGAAGATTATATGAGCCTGGAGTCAAGCGGAATGTTTCTATACCAAGCTCATTAACACTCCCGGCCTTGCTGGCAGATTCAGCACATAAATATAGTGAGCAAACCATGACGGTCTTTGGCGGCATGCAATTAACCTATAGCCAGGTTGATTCGATGGTCGATATGTTTGCAGCGGGCCTGCAGAGCTTAGGAATTGAAAGGGGCGACCGCGTCGTCATCAGCCTGCCTACATCGCCGCACTTCATCATCTCGTTATTTGGCATACTGAGGTATGGTGCCATCGCTGTTCCGGCGAATCCCTTGCTTAAAGGTCAGGACCTCTTGCACATTCTTAAAGACTCGGGTGCGACAGTTATGATCGCCATGGACCAGGTTGTCCCTCTCGTATCACAAATTAAAACCCATACCAGTCTGAAGTCCGTTATTGTTACCGATTTGCAGGAGCCGTTACCGCAGTTTGCCATGCATTCAGACGGTATGGCGGATGACCAGCAAAAGGCTGTCAATCCTCACAATGCGGATAGCAGCCCGGTGATACCGTTTGCATCGCTGCTTCAAAATCCCGGGAATTATCCTGATGTCGAACTTAAAGCAACAGATATAGCGCTTCTCCAATACACCGGCGGTACGACCGGTATACCGAAAGGCGCAATTTTAACCCACCAGAATCTGGTAGCAAATGTTTATCAGGTTGAAGAATGGATCATAAACGTCAAAGTCCAACCCGAGATATTTATGTGCGCGCTGCCGTTCTTCCACGTTTTTGGGTTTACATGCACGTTGACGATACCCATCAATAGGGGCGCGACCATGATTTTGATTCCGCAGTTCAAACCAAAATCGGTGCTGGATGCTATTGGCTACTATAAGGCCACGCACTTTGTCGGTGTGCCCGCATATTACGCGACCATGGGTAAAGTACTGGCATCGGGCGAATACGATATTTCCTCGCTTAAACTCTGCATTAGCGGCGGTGATTATTTGCCTGCAGAGATTAAGGCGGAATTTGAGCGCCTCTCACCGGTTAAAATTACCAGTGGTTACGGTTCTTCTGAAAGCTCGGGCGTGTCCGTAGCCCGAACCGTTAGCGGTCAGGTGTTCGCCGATAATGTCTTAGGTATCCCCATACCGAACACCAAGATTAAGGTTATAGATTTGGAGACGAGTAAAGAAGCGCCGTCCGGTGGAATCGGCGAGCTTGTTATTAAAGGCCCGCAGATAATGCAGGGTTACTGGGGCTACACGGCGGACGGTGAAGATGTTTTTATCGATGGTTATTTACGGACCGGTGATTTGGTCTTCGAGAAAGACGGCATCTTGCATTTCGTCGATAGGGCTAAGGATATGTTTAATGTTGCCGGCGAGAATGTGTACCCGAGCGAAGTGGAAAAAGTTCTCCTCTCAAATCCGCTTATTAAAGAAGCTGTGGTGTTTGGCAAAGAGCACCCGATAAAGGGAATGGTTGCGGTAGCGGCTGTTATCTTAGCGGCGGGCGCTGTAATTAAAGAAAAAGAGCTGCTCAGTTTTGCGAGGAAGGAAATCGCCACATTCAAATGCTCAATGGTAAAGATAGTCGATGGCGAAGAATTGCCGAGAACGCCTCTTGGGAAAGTATCGAGGGCGCTTGTCAAAACGCTATTTCAAGAGCCGAATTAGGGTTAGCTAGGTTAAAATCTCAGTGATAATTAAAGATTTGCGTTGCGCGGTTTACTGCGCCTGACCTCCTACGCTATAGCCTAAAACCTCTAATGCTGCTACAATAATTTAGTTGATTGTGAAATTGTTACTAGGCAAGCGGTTGTGCCGGTTTGTGTGGAGGTTAGAATGATACGCGTTGTTGTAACAGGCGCAGCAGGTAAAATGGGCAGGGAAATTTGCAGGGCGGTTCTAGATGATCCGGAAACCGAACTGAGTGAAGCGGTTGATATACATGAGCTCGGTAGAGATATCGGCGAGCTTCTTGGACGGGCACCCATCGGGGTAACGATATCAAGCATCGAGGACGCGGTAGCGGGTGATGAGGTCGATGTGCTGGTAGACTTCACCCATGCGGGCGCAGTTATGCAAAATGTAAGAGTAGCCGCCAAACACAAAGTACACCTCGTCATCGGTACGACCGGTCTCTCGGAAGAGAATAAAGCTGAAATTAAAACTCTCTGCATGGAAAACAACGTTCACGCGATCATAGCAGCGAATTTCGCAATCGGCGCCGTTCTCATGATGAAATTTGCCGAGCTCGCCTCGCGCTACATGAACCGCGCCGAGATAATCGAGCTGCACCACGATCAGAAGCGCGATGCCCCATCCGGTACTGCCATGGAGACGGCTAAGATCATTGCGCCTAAGATTAAGGGCCCTAAGGTTGAATCCGAAGAGATACTTCCGGGAGCGCTTGGCGGCAAATATGAGAACGTACGTATCCACAGCGTGCGTTTGCCCGGTTTTGTCGCACATCAAGAGGTCATCTTCGGTGGTTTGGGTCAATCGCTCACCATCAGGCATGATTCGATCGATCGCACATCGTTTATGCCAGGCGTGCTCATGGCGGTTAAGGCAGTAAGGGAGTACCCAGGCGTAACCGTCGGTCTCGACAAGATTATGGACCTCTAAATTCTCATCTGCGCTTGAAGCTCATAGGTCAAGTATGAGAAAATCAGTTGATAATCTTCTTTTTATTAAGATTTAGTTAGGAGTGATTTTGGCCGTATGGCTAAAAATAAAAATAGTGACGCACACCGGCTGCGCGTTATACCGCTTGGCGGTTTAGGCGAAGTCGGCAAGAATATGATGGTCGTCGAGTACGGTGACGACATTGTCATTATCGATGCCGGTCTTATGTTCCCAGAAGACGAAATGCTTGGCATCGATTTAGTTTTACCCGACTTTACGTACATCAGAAAGAACAAGGATAAAGTTAAAGGAATCGTGCTAACGCACGGACACGAGGATCACACAGGGGCGTTACCATATCTGCTTAAGGAAGTTAATGCCAAGGTATACGGTACTCGTCTCACGCTCGGGCTCGTAAAAGTTAAGCTAGAAGAATACAAACTGCTTGGCTCGACTAAGCTTATCGAAATCCATCCGAATAATCCGGTTAACATCGGGTGTTTCCGGTTGGAATTCTTCAGGATGAGCCATTCGATCCCCGACGCTGTCGGCATCGCGGTTCACACACCGGTCGGCCTTATCGTCCATTCCGGTGATTTTAAATTAGATCAAACGCCGATCGACGGAAATTTGATCGCATTTGATAAGCTCGCCTCGTTTCGCGAGAAAGGCGTGCTTGCGCTGATGTCTGACAGCACCAATGCCGAAACGCCGGGCTACACGCCGTCAGAGCGCGTCGTCGGTGAGAATATGTGCAGGATTTTTGAGCAAGCACATGGCCGAATTGTGGTAGCAAGCTTTGCATCGCACATTCACCGTATCCAACAGATTATTGATACAGCGCATAAATATGGTCGTAAAGTAGCGGTTACCGGCCGCACAATGACGAATAACGTGGCGATCGCCGAAGAACTCGGCTACTTAAAAGTACCGAAGAAACTTATTATTCACCCGGCCGAGATGAAGCGTTACTCTCCGAAGCAGATCTGCGTGCTCTCAACGGGCAGCCAGGGCGAGCCCTTATCGGCGCTTGCAAGAATGGCTAACAATGAGCATAAATGGGTCGACATAGGGGAAGGCGACAGTGTCGTAATTTCGGCAAGCGCGGTCCCCGGTAACGAGAAATCGATCTTTCAGACGATCGACCGCCTGTTCAGGTGTGGCGCTGAAGTCTACTATGAATCGATATCCGGCATTCACGTGTCCGGGCATGGAGCGCAAGAGGAATTAAAGCTGCTCATCAATATGGTAAACCCAAAGTATTTTGTCCCAATTCATGGGGAATACAGACACCTGAAGCGTCACGCGGCGCTTGCGCAAGACCTGGGTGTTCCCAAAGAACGAATCTTCATCGCCAATAATGGCGATGTCGTCGAGTTTAACGGCGATGGCTCCGCGAAGATGAAAGAGCGTGTTACCGCGGGCGCAGTACTGGTTGATGGCCTCGGTGTAGGCGATATCGGTGATATCGTGCTGCGAGACAGGCAGCAACTTGCGAGCGATGGTATCTTGATCGTTGTCGTGACCATCAACAAGCAAACCGGAGAGTTGGTCGCTGGGCCCGACCTCGTTACACGCGGCTTCGTCTATGTAAAAGAGAGCGGCGAGCTAATAGATGAGGCAAGGGACCGGGTCACGGAGACTATCAAGCGGACATCAGCCGATGCAATTACTGATTGGGCGGTACTCAAAGCAGATGTCAGAAGGGCCCTTAGCTCATTTATTTACGATAAGATCAAACGCAGACCGATGATCATGCCGATCATCGTCGAGGTTTAGCAGATGATTTTAAGCTCAATTAGCAGCAATTTTACGGCTTGTTCGCATATGCAAGCCGTAAAATTACCAAATAAGCGTTAAACCTGCCGGCAAGTAAGCAGGCGCATAAGGTTCGAGGCGAACAAGCAATATGGCTAGCAACAGCACAAATTTACAAGCAAGCAATAGTTGAACGAATTGGGGTATTTATGAGTCTTCTTCACGCACTTATCTTAGGTATTGTCCAGGGTTTAACAGAGTTTTTGCCGGTAAGCAGCTCGGCACACCTTCTCTTGGTTCCGTATTTTATGGGATGGCAGATCGATGCCATAGCCAATATACCGTTTTACGTAATAGTTCATTTCGGCACGCTCGTAGCTGTTGTTACTTTTTTCTTTGCGGACGTAATCATGCTTGTCAAAGCGCTCTTTAAGAGCATCGGCGAGCGAAAAATCGGCGATGACCCGTACCGACGCCTCGCATGGTTTCTCATCCTAGGTACGGTGCCTGCCGGTGTCATATACCTGCTCTTAAGCAAGCTCCTTGCCGATGCGCTCCAAACTCCGGCATATGTTGGTTTCTTCCTTCTTATAACAGGACTTATACTGATCAGCAGCGAAAGAATGGGGAAGAGGGCTACTAATGTTAAAGAGATGCGCACCTCGGACGTGCTGTTTATCGGTATCGCTCAAGGTATTGCAATATTACCCGGAATATCCAGGTCGGGCAGCACAATAGCCGCCGGCCTTTTCAGAGGATTAACAAGAGAAGAAGCCGCTCGCTTTTCTTTTCTGTTATCGATACCGATTATTATCGCCGGTACGATTGACGAGGCAAAACCAATCTTGAAAGGCGGCGTGTTCAGCTCAGAATTCGCTGTTCTGGCAATCGGTTTTTTGGCTGCGGCCGTTACCGGATACTTTGTAATTAAGTACTTTTTGAGTTATCTTAAGAACCATAGCCTAAACGTTTTTGCCCTCTATTGTTTCGCGCTTGGAGCTATAACCCTGGCCGTAACTTTGTTGAAGTAGGGAGACCGTGGCAAAGACCAGCAAACATACAGCAAAACATACAGCAAATAAAGTACCGGCAAAGAACGTTAAGAACATTGAGCACCTCGAAGAAATCTACGGTATTGCGATGATTACAATCGGGGCGCTAATCCTCGTTAGCCTCTTTTCGAATTCACCCGGTGTCGCCGGCCGTCTTATTGAGCAGATACTCAAATGGCTCTTTGGTATTGCCAGATACGCGGTACCGTTTGGCATGATCGGAGGCGGTCTTGGGCTTTTAATGCGTAAAATTGATCTCGGCTCGGAAACAGCGGCTGTCGGCGGGTCGATGGCTTTCTTAAGCACTCTTGCGATTATTCACCTTAACGTACCCTTGAAGGCACAATTTACAAAGCCCAGCCTATTTGAATACGGCGGTATTTTCGGCGCATGCGTCTCCTACGTTGTGCGCGTTCTGTTTTCCGATATCGGGTCGTATATTATCTTTGGCGCAGGCATTGTCATCGGCCTAGTTATGGTGACCAAATTCTCGATCGGAAGCCTTCTGAATAGAGCTGCGGAAACCAGTAAAATGGTCGGCAGAGGGATCGATACAAGAATGCAGGTCAAAAAAGAATCGTTGCCGAGACGCGGCAAAAAGACAAAGCCGTTGCCCGGCGAGCTTGACTCACCGACAATCGATGAACCGGCAATTATGACGCCTGAACGCAGAGCGCCCGAACCGGCATCCGTCGATACAACAATTCTCAATAAACCGACCAGGCAGTTAAAAATTGATATCGACAAAGAGCTCGAAGGCGCGACGTCATACCTTCTGCCATCGACCGAGCTGCTGAAACGAACATCGGGAGCCGGCCTGAAAGCAAACAAGGGTGTAAAAGAAAACAGCCATGCGCTTGAGCGCGTACTCGCTAATTTTAACGTTGACGCTCATGTCACTAAGGTAATAAAAGGCCCGACCGTCACACGCTACGAGCTTCAGCTTGCCGAGGGCGTTAAGGTCAATAGCATTTTAAGTCTTTCCGACGATATCGCGCTTGCGCTGGCAACAGCCGATGTTCGCATTCTCGCACCTATACCGGGTAAATCGGCTATCGGTATCGAAGTGCCAAACCAGTACCGAGAAATGGTAACGCTGGGCGATATCTTAAACTCGGATGCGGCAAAGGAACGTCAGGGTATTCTAACGGTCGGTATCGGCAAAGACATCTCAGGCCAATCCATCCTCGCCGATATAGGCGGTATGCCTCACTTGCTGATTGCCGGCGCGACCGGCTCAGGCAAGAGCGTGTGCGTCAACAGCATCTTGATGTCGATTCTGTCGCGCGCAAAGCCAAACGAGGTCAAGATGATCTTAATCGACCCGAAGCGTGTCGAGCTGAATCTCTATGCCGACATTCCACACCTGGTAACACCGGTCGTCACCAACCCGAAACAGGCTGCTACGGCACTAACCTGGGCGGTAGGCGAGATGGAAGACCGCTTCCAGGTGCTTTCAGAAGTCGGAGCCAGAAATATCGATCAGTACAATGCGATAATTTCCAAGCAAAAAGAGGACACCGAGGCCGAAGTGCAGCTCATGCCGTACATGCTCATAATTATCGACGAGTTGGCCGATCTTATGATGGTAGCGGCGGGCGAGGTCGAGGACGCGATCTGCCGTATCGCACAACTCGCACGAGCAGTCGGCATTCACCTCATCGTTGCCACACAGCGCCCGTCGACCGATATTATTACCGGTCTGATCAAAGCGAACATTACACACCGCATCGCGTTTGCGGTTTCATCGCAGATCGACTCGCGGGTTATTCTCGATACACCCGGCGCCGAGAAGCTCACGGGTAAGGGCGATATGCTCTTCTCAACGCCGCAAATATCAAAACCGGTGCGTATCCAGGGTGCATTCGTTACCGAGCAAGAAATCGAGCTCCTCACAACATATTCTAAGAAGCAGGCTAAACCGGAATATCGCGGGGAAATCCTCGAAGATAAGCGGTCGCAATACGGTTACGACTACGACGACCCAATGCTTAACGAGGCCATCAGGGTGGTCGCTAACGCGGGTCAGGCATCGGTATCAATGCTGCAGCGGCGGCTTCGTCTCGGTTACGCGAGAGCGGCGCGCCTCGTCGACATGATGGAGGCCAAGGGCATCGTTGGTTCGTATGAAGGCAGTAAACCGCGTGCCGTGCTCATTTCAACGGAAGAACTCGATGAACTTCTAGAAAAAGAAGAAACGTAGTATCGTGCGACCGGTGTGCCGCTAACCAGGTATTACGCTCATAATATATACGCTTAAAGCGCAACCGAACTGCTAAAATATTGAAGCGGTCGCCTTCAAAAAGAACTGCTTTTATGGTACGGTATGAAGCGTGCTGTCGATGGTTGGCAGAGAGATAACCTCAGGCTCTCCAGTGGGGGTAAGCGATGTATAAAGATTTAATCGGAGAAACACTTTTAGAAGCACGAACCAAGCTCGGCAAAAGCATTAAGGAAGTAGAGTTCGATACGAAAATCAGGGCTCGCTACATTGAGTCGTTGGAAAATAACGACTTCACAAGGCTTCCCGCTGATATCTATACGCAGGGCTTTCTTAAAAGCTATGCGGTATATCTCGGTCTCGACCCTGAGCCGCTAATTCAGCAATATAAAAGCCTTTACGCAGAGCCCAGCTACAACGATATCATTCCGGTCTCACCAAACATGCAACTTGAAACAAAAAAACGTTCGGTTTGGGCAACGCTCGGGATAGGGGCAGGGGCTTTGGCCGGTATCTTTGTCGCCTTGCTTATCTGGGGCGCTATCGCCCAGAATATATCGAAGGAACCAAAAGTGCGCGTAGAAAACATAAAAACGCGTAAGACCATCGATACGGCGGTCGCATCAGCCACGACGAGCACGACGAGCAAAGAATCGGCACATAGCGCGAACGGCGCGGATTCATCGACCAGCACAACCGATACTACCATACTCAATGGCGACGGTAAGATCGATCTTAAGGTAAAGCTTACCGGCGTTAAAGGCGAGGGTGCCTGGGTTACCGTCACCGTCGATGGAAAGCGTGAGTTTACCGGTATGGTAAAAATCGGGGTATCAAAACTGTTTAAAGCAGACGAGGCGGTTTCGTTGAAAATCGGTAAACCGGAAGCGCTCGAAGTCATGGTAAACGGGAAAAAAATACCCGATAAGCGGGTAAAAACAACCATGGATTTGAAGGCAGAGGATTTTAAGAAAGGCTCAAGTAAATCGGATCCAAATTCGAGTTCGGTTTCAGATAAAACAACCGATACGACATCGAATACGTCCGATACGACGATTGATACCACAGGAGATACGACGAATGGCCAAAGATAGTTCTTTTGATATTGTATCGCAGGTAGACCTGCAAGAAATCGATAATGCCGTGAACCAGGCGAACAAAGAGATCTCTACCAGGTACGATTTTAAAGGCAGCAAGAGCAATATTGCCTGGAATAAGGCGGAATCTCAAATTGTCCTTGATGCCGACGACGACTACAAGCTGCGAAGCGTGCAGGACGTGCTCCATACCAAGCTCGTCAAACGAGGAATCGACCTCAAAGCCTTACATTACAAAAAGCCGGAGCAAGCATCAGGCGGCATGGTGAGACAGATCGCAACCGTGCAGCAGGGAATCGAGACCGAAAAAGGGCGCGAGATCAATAAGTTCGTAAAGAATCTCAAGCTCAAGGTCCAGGTGGCAATCGAGGGTGACAAAGTAAGGGTCAGCGCCAAGAACAAAGATGACCTGCAAAACGTCATCCAGGAGATACGAGGACACGATTTTGGGCTGCCGCTACAGTTTATCAACTATCGGTAGCCTGTAGCAAAAATCCTGAGAGGTACATCATCCTTACATAGCGCTATCTCAGCGAACCAAGACTGCGGCAGAGCTGGACCCTCACTCCCGTACCCGCTATAATGCTGTTCTAAAGAGTTTCTAGGAGGAAATTCAGTTTTGCTAAAAAAGGCTACGGTCATAACCCTCGGTTGCGCTAAGAACTCTGTCGATAGCGAGCACATCAAAGGCTCGCTCGTAAAACACGGCATCGAACTCACAGAGAACGCGGAGCGCGCGGACTATATCGTTATCAATACCTGCGGCTTTATCGAAGCCGCAAAGGCAGAATCGATCAACACAATCCTTGAACTTGCCGAACTAAAATCTCAATCCAAACCCAAGCAGATCATCGTTACCGGTTGCCTCGCGCAACGATATTACGACGATCTCATGCAAGAAATACCCGAGATAGATTTACTGGTTGACCTGCGGCGCGAGTTCGAAATTGCGGACCTCATACGTAACGGGGACGGCACCGCTCACGATGCACATCAAACCACCGACCACCGAGACTTTTCCACGTACCCGGAGCGGGTGCTCTCAGGGCTTCCATACGCATACTTGCAGATTGCAGACGGTTGCGATAACCGGTGCTCGTATTGCGCCATTCCCATGATAAGAGGCCCGTATGCGAGTAAGCCGCTCGAGCAGATCGTTGAAGAAGCGAGATGGCTCGATGGCCGGGGAATCAAAGAAATCAACCTCATTGCTCAAGATACCAGCAGATACGGTTACGATCTTTACGGTCGTAACCGCCTGACAGAACTCCTTAACGCTCTCGATGACTTTGAGAACATTGCATGGATACGCCTGCTCTACCTGCAGCCGTATTTTCTAAACGATGAGCTTATAAACAGCCTGCAAACCAACAAATACCTGCTGCCGTACATCGACATACCGTTTCAACACGCAAGCTCCAAGATATTGCATGCGATGAACCGGCACGGCGCCGGTACGGATTACCTGGCACAGATCGCGTGGTTGCGCCGGGCGATCCCCGATATCGTTCTTCGAACATCGGTTATGGTCGGTTTCCCCGGAGAAACGGAAGATGATTTTAAAAAGCTCGTCGACTTTGTCGAACAAGCTGAGTTTGATTACCTGGGAGTTTTTCAATACTCCGAGGAAGAGGGAACAAAAGCCGCCGGGCTTGAGGGCGCAATACCGGAAGAAATTAAGAACGAGCGCTATCATCAAGTAGTCGCTTTGCAGGATTTAATCGGTCAAAGGCGAAGTGAAAACCGACTGGAAAAACCGGCCGATGTTCTTATCGAATCAAACGCCGAATCTGGCCTAGGGGTCTTTGAAGGTCGTGCCTGGTGGCAGACACCAGAAGTAGATGGGTATACCTACGTTACGGGGGATGTAAAGCCGGGCAGCATAGTTACAGTTGAAATAAGCGAATTTGACGGTTGTGACTTTCACGGGAGGCCGCTGGGTGGGGTTAGCAAATAAAATTACGATTGCACGCGTACTCTTTGTACCTGTGTTTATGGCGTTTCTTCTATCCGGCTTACAACCGCTCGGTTCATATATTGCGGCTGCGATCTTTCTTATAGCGGCTTTAACCGATACGGTTGACGGTTATATCGCTCGCGCCCAATCGCAAGTTACGGTTTTCGGCCAACTCATGGACCCGCTTGCCGACAAACTGCTGGTATCGGCAGCACTTATATCGCTCGTGCAAATCAAACAGCTGTCGGCATGGGTCGCCGTTATCATCATAGCGCGAGAATTCGCAGTGTCGGGTTTGCGGGTGATAGCGATGTCGGAACATAAAGTCATCGCCGCCAGCATATGGGGCAAGATAAAAACGATCTCCCAGATCGTCTCAATTATTGTTATAATACTAAATATGCCGTATACTTTGTTGGGGAAATCCCTGGGCTGGTTTCTTATGGCCATCGCCCTCATCCTGACGATTTTATCCGGGATCGATTACTTCATTAAAGCCAGAGACGTGCTCGTAAAACCAACCCAGTAATGCCAGGGGCGATACAATGCAATACCACATTATCACGGTAGGCTCGGAACTAACGCTTGGCCTATCGATAAATACTAATGCGCCGTTTATAGCACGACGGCTCGGCGAGGAAGGCTTCTCATGCGCGCAGCAGAAAAGCGTTCCGGATGACCGCACCCTTATCGCCGATGCGATTAATGATTCGCTAGCCGACGTCGATGCGGTTATTTTAACCGGCGGCCTCGGCCCAACCTCGGATGATATAACACGCGAAGCGATTTGTGATGCAATAGGGTGCGAGCTAGAATTTAAACTCGAGCTTGAAACGCTGATAAAAGATCGCTTTGGAGAGCGCTCTGCCGGTCTGCCGGAGGTCACGTTTCGACAGGCCTACCTACCGGCCGGCGCCGAGCCGATCATACCGACCATCGGAAGCGCCCCCGGCATCATCTTTGAACATAATTCAAAGCTCATCATGGCGCTGCCGGGTGTTCCCAGAGAAATGGAAGATATGATCGAGCGGGCGGTAATCCCCACACTAAGCCGGCATTTTAGAGGGCAAGCGTATTATAAGGTCTTGATTCTTAAGACCTCGGCAACCAGCGAAGGCACACTTCAAGAAACGATCAATGATATCATCAACGCTCTACCTAACGTGACGGTCGGCATAATAGCTTCACCGGGAGAAATCCAATTGCAGCTGGTCGCACATGCGAATGATAAGCAAACCGCCGAAGCAAACGCGCACGCGGCCGAACGGCGATTCCGTGAGCGGCTTGGTGAACAGGTTTTCGCGGTAGACGGCGAAACACTTGAGAGTATAGTTGGCGACCTGTTACAGCGAAACAACCTGACCATTGCGGTCGCGGAATCCTGTACCGGAGGTTTAATTTCAAAGAGAATAACCGATATACCTGGAAGTTCCAATTATTTCCTAGGGGGCATCGTATCCTATAGTAACGAAGCAAAGGAAGCGCTCGTTGGCGTATCCGATGACACGCTGTGCGAGTATGGCGCCGTCAGCGAAGAAACAGCGCTTGCCATGGCACAAGGAGCCCGCAAGCGTTTCGGCGCCGACATTGGGGTCTCCGTCACCGGTATCGCGGGCCCCGGCGGCGAGGCACCTGGTAAACCTGTGGGCTTGGTGTATATCGGTCTCTCGGATATGGGTATAAACTACAGTAGTAGGTTCGTATTTTATGGGTCGAGGGATATTGTCAGGCAAAAGAGTGCGAGTATGGCGCTCGACATGGTACGCAGGCATATCCTTAAGGCCATTATATAAACGGAGGAGATATATCCTGACAGCACGTCTTTTTATTGGCATAGAGCTCCCGGTTCAGATCAAACGTTTGCTTAATGATGTATCGGAATCACTAAACAGCCGCGTTGAAAGTGCAAAATGGGTGCCGTACGAAAACCTGCATCTGACCCTAAAATTCTTAGGTGAAACCCCTGATGCAAAAATCGATGATGTGGCGCTGTCGCTTAGGCGAGCCGTCGCTGAATACCGGAAGTTCTATTTCTCGCTCGGTCAACTTGGAGCATTCCCCAATCAGAGGAAAGCGCGCGTACTTTGGCTTGGCGTGACACACGGAACGCCTGAGCTTGTCGCGATAAGTAAATCCATAGATAACGAGTTGATTAATTTGGGCTATGAGAAAGAGAAGAGGGGGTTCTCGCCTCATATAACGCTCGCCCGCATCAAAATACCGTCATCCGTTGAAAATGCGATTTCTGCGGTTGACCCTAATGTTTGCCAGGGTCGTATCGTTAACGTTAACAGCATCACGCTCTTTGAAAGCCGGCTTATGCCGTCCGGGGCCGAGTACGCGCCGCTTGAACATTTTAACCTTAACCCGTAGAAGCCAAGAACCGCCGCGATACCACAGGTTTACGCCAATGTGTTGCGTGCCGTTTCATGTGCCCTCTAATAACGCTCTTGTGCTTCTATACACATACTTGTATGATCGATATGCGAGCCCATAAAAAATAAGCTTTAAAAACGCGATGTAACTTGACAGCAAACGTATGTTCGTATATTCTATTATATAAGCCTTCTGCTATATTTACGCTGGTAGGCACCTAGGAGGGAACATGGATCGAGATAAAGTACTTGAATTAACAAAAGAACAAATAGACAGGAAGTACGGCAAGGGATCGTTAATGAGGCTTGGCGAGCACCCGGCACGGATGGATGTTTCAATCATCCCAACCGGCGCACTGGCGCTCGATATTGCGCTTGGGCTTGGCGGTGTACCGCGGGGTAGGGTCGTTGAGATCTACGGCCCCGAGTCATCGGGTAAAACCACCCTGGCGCTCCATATTATCGCCGAGGTTCAGAAAACCGGGGGTGTGGCGGCGTTTATTGATGCCGAGCATGCGCTCGATCCGGTATACGCCAAAAGGCTTGGCGTAGATACCGAAGAACTGCTCATATCCCAGCCGGATTTCGGTGAGCAGGCGTTAGAGATAGCCGATATGCTGATCCACTCCGGGGCAATCGACGTTATCGTCGTCGACTCCGTCGCAGCACTGGTGCCACGGGCGGAAATCGAAGGTGAAATGGGCGACTCACATATGGGCCTGCAAGCACGCTTGATGAGCCAAGCTCTCAGAAAGCTCTCCGGGACAATAAGTAAATCACAAACGACAGCGATCTTTATCAATCAGCTGCGCGAGAAAATCGGCGTTATGTTTGGTAGCCCTGAAACAACACCGGGTGGTAGAGCGCTTAAATTCTATTCATCGGTTCGTATCGACGTGCGCAGGATCGACTCGATCAAGCAGGGTACAGATGTGGTCGGTAACAGGGTTCGCGCAAAAGTCGTTAAGAATAAAATAGCTCCTCCGTTCAAGCAAGCCGAATTTGATATCATGTTTGGCTATGGTATCTCAAAAGAGGGGAGCATCCTCGATTTGGCGGCGGAGAACGGCATCGTGCAAAAGAGCGGTTCCTGGTACACCTACAACGAAGAACGTCTCGGGCAAGGGCGTGAGGCGGCAAAGCAAACACTCGCCAACAACAGCGAGCTGGCAACAGTGATCGAGACCAAGGTAAAAGAGAAGCTTGGGATTATTAACCCCGTGGAGGTAGCGAAGGAAGAGGCAACGGAAAAGGCTTCGGAGAAGAAATCGGGGGCGAAGGCCGAGCTCGTCGAGTCGTAAACAATGCATGATGATATAAACGGTGATGGTAACATAAAATACGATAGCGTTTTTGGCGCTTGCGATGACCAAACGCATGACGAGAACGCCTGCAATAATAGCTATACTAACGGTCGAATTTATACTATTACCGCGCTTGAACCACAAGAAAAACGTGCCTGGCGAACATCTATCTTTATCGATGGAAAGTTCTGGCGAGGCTATGATACGGAGATTATCGCTGAGCTCGGGCTCTATGTTGGTCAAAAGCTAGCAAGAGCCGAGCTTGATGCGATAAATCATTCGCTAGAGAAACGGCGTGCGATAAATCGCGCCGTTCTTCTTTTATCCTACCGCGGGCGAAGCATCCATGAGGTTATTAGCCGCCTTGTAAAGGCGGGTTTCTCGCCTGAATTAGCTGATGAAGCCGTCAATGAGCTAAAACGCCTTGGATACCTCGACGATGACGATTTTGCGCAAAACTGGATGAAAAGCCGCCTGGGCGCCAAATTATACGGGCCGCGCCGCATCAAGCAAGAACTGCGGCAAAAAGGCGTTGCCGATGAGCTCATTACGGAAAAGCTCGAAGAACTCTCCACGCCCGAGGACGAATACGACCGGGCGCTTAAGCTTGCACAATCGAAGCTTACCTCATACCGCAACCTGCCGGCCGATGTAGTGTTTCGCCGTCTCAGCCAGTTTCTTCTCAGGCGCGGTTACAGCTCCTCCGTCGCGTATGACGTATCCAAAACTGTTCTGCGTGAGCAGCAAGACGATAATAACGATGAATAAAACCCGCGTTAGATGCTTTAAACCACTTTCCGGCATCGCTGTACGGTAACCCTAGAGAATTATTAGTAATTCGACAGCCTCCAAAGTAAGCATGTAGTACCATTATAGATGTTCTGAGCTGCAGTTATACTTGAGCAACGTAAATGGTTCGTCCTGCTCATGGCCTTGATATTTCTTGACACAAAAATTGCATACCTTTAGTATAGAAGCTGAACATAAACGTGATTAGGCAGAAATGCTTTGCTGAGACTTGACTAGTTTTGCAACTAATATTGATTAGATAGATTGTAAAACAACTGAAGATAGATACTATGGTTGAACTGGCTATATGCGATATTTGCATATTGAAGGCGATAGTCAGCCATGACGCTTGGTTGCAACCAATATGGGTTTAGCCTATTGGTTCAGCTGGTCTAGCAGGTTTAACTATACCTTAGGTATCTAAGCAAAGGGTTTTTGCCGGGCGTAATGCTCGGTTTTTTTATTTCACGAGAAGTGATTTTGTAAGAAGGGGGCAAAGAAAAAATGTCATCGATTATATACGTCATCGTAGCCATCGTAGCGGCAGGTATAGGTTACGCCGCAGGCTACATTATTCGCAGGATGTCCGCAGAATCGAAAATTGCCTCCGCCGAAGAAGCTGCAAAAAGCATCATATCTGAAGCAAAAAAAGAAGCGGAAACCAGAAAAAAAGAAGCTCTACTTAATGCTAAGGATGAAATTCACTCACTGCGCTCAGAAGCTGAGCGTGAGATGCGTGAACGGCGGAATGAAGCTCAACGCATGGAACGGCGCTTAGGCCAAAAAGAGGAATCGCTCGATAATAGAGGGAACAACCTCGACAAAAGGGAGCGCGGTATAGCCGACCGTGAGAAGGAAGTCTCACGCGTCGAGAACGAGCTCTCAGAGATCTATGACCGCGAGTTAAAGCTCCTCGAGCAAATCGCGGGGCTTACCGCAGAGGAGGCTCGCCAGCTGCTCTTGAAGAGGGTAGAGGATGAGACCCGTCATGAGGTCGCGATGATGATTCGCGACATCGAGCTTAAAGCAAAAGACGAAGCAGACAAGAAAGCCCGCAACGTTATCTCGCTGGCAATCCAGCGCTGTGCGGCCGACCACGTCGCCGAAACCACGGTTTCGGTTGTGCCGCTTCCATCTGATGAGATGAAGGGCAGAATTATCGGTAGGGAAGGCCGCAACATCAGGGCTTTTGAGAATCTCACCGGTATCAATTTGATTATCGACGATACACCGGAGGCCGTTATTCTTTCGAGTTTCGATCCGGTACGGCGAGAAATCGCACGGCTTACACTCGAGCGCCTGATCGTCGACGGCCGTATCCACCCGGCGCGCATCGAGCAGATGTACGAGAAAGCAAAGGAAGAAGTGGAGGCTCACATCCGCGAGGTTGGCGAGCAGGCCACGTTCGATACCGACATCCACGGGCTCCATCCGGAGCTAGTCAGAGTGCTCGGCCGCCTCAAGTATCGCACCAGTTACGGCCAGAACGTGCTCCAGCACTCCGTTGAGGTCGCACACCTCGCCGGCATGATGGCCGCGGAACTTGGCGCAGATATTAAGCTGGCGCGCAGGGCAGGTCTCTTGCACGACATCGGCAAGGCAATCGACCATGAGGTTGAAGGCCCGCACGCCGTAATCGGCGCAGAGCTGGCAAAGCGGCTCCACGAGCACGCGAAGGTCGTTCACGCGGTCGAAGCACACCACGGCGATGCCGAACCAAACACGGTTGAGGCGGTACTCGTTCAGGCTGCCGACGCGATATCCGGCGCACGACCGGGTGCACGTCGTGAAACGCTTGAGAGCTATGTTAAACGCCTTGAAAACCTCGAGCGCATAGCCGAATCGTATCAAGGCGTTGAAAAGTGCTATGCAATGCAGGCAGGTCGCGAGCTGCGCATCATGGTCAAGCCGGAGGATATCGACGATCCGGCAGCGGCAATGCTTGCGCGTAACATAGCAAAGCAGATCGAAGCCGAACTCGAGTATCCGGGCCAGATTAAGGTAATTGTGATTCGCGAGCACAGAGCGGTCGAGTACGCAAAATAAGTGAACGCGCAACTATAACTAAGACAAAGAGGGCTCTAAAGAGCCCTCTTTTTATATCCTACTTGCCGCGTCCGCATCAATTCCTATACTATTTACCACGAGCTTTCAACCCTACCGCAGGATTCAACGAAATTCTTAAAGCAAATATCCTCTTTATCGCACCCCAATTTGGGCCGCTAGCTGGTCGTACGCTTGTGCCGCTGCCAGCGTATCTAACATCTTTTTTGCGATAACTAACGCATTATAAATACTAATATTTGACAAATTGCCGTTTACCCAGCACAATATGGGTAGAAATGCACTACTAACGCTAGGTTGTGATATGGCAAACATCGAAAACAGCTCTCTACTAAGTTTTGTAGCTAACCTAACAGGCGATCAGTATTTGAAAATTGAAGAAGATTTCGGCCAAGGCTTCGTCCGCCTTAACATAAGCGAAGCAGAGCGCCGGCAAGCCAAGCACGATATTCAGTCTATGGAAGATATTGTGCTGGAGATGTTGAGGAACTCGCGCGACGCGGGTGCAAAGACCATTTTTGTCGCATCTACGAAAGAAGATAACCTCATTCGTAAGGTCACCATCATCGACGACGGTGACGGCGTCCCGGTTGAACTGCATGAGAGAATTTTCGAACCGCGGGTTACCTCAAAACTTGAAAACGTCATTACCGACCGGTATGGGATTCACGGACGCGGTATGGCGCTGTTTTCAATCAAGCAAGTTGCCGACGAGGTTGAGCTGGTATTCGCAGCTCCAGGGCGGGGAAGCGTGTTCAAAGTTGAGACCAGCACGGGCTTACTGAACGAGAAAAAGGACCAATCCACATATCCGACTATAAAGTATCGTAAAGGCGAGCCGATAATTATACGAGGACCACATAATATTATTCGGACCGTGCTCGAGTTCAACCTCGACAATCAGGACCTAGTAATTTATCTGGGGTCACCGACCGAGATTTTAACAACGATGTGCTACCTGTGCGCACAAGACCAGGTAAGCCTCGGAGAGAAATCTCAAGACTTTAAGATTTGGCGATGCGTAAACTCTGCAAAATCGGCTGCAATGCTAACGGATATCGCGGAGCGCAGGCTAGGCTTAAGGGTTTCTATCAGAAACGCGCAGCGAATTATGAGTGCGCGAGTCGAAGGCGTAAAGCCGATCCTTGAGACCTTAACCGGTCAACAGGAGAGTATTAAGCCGCAGAAGCAAGTTGATCTTTTAAAAGAAGAGCCTCTCACGAGGCGTATAGCGAGCGAAGACTTCGACAGTTTCGCCAGAGACATTGGCGACAGTTTTAGGGCACTTGGTGAGAAATATTTTATAGAGCTATCCGAAGCTCCTGATATCCAAGCCGAAAGGGATTCTGTAAGAATCACGTTGAGGTTGAAGAAAAAAGGTAATTAATACCAAAATATGCTAAATATTAGCAGGTACTATACATGTAGCGTCGAATTAGGTTTGTACGAGCGTATAAGTTTACTCGTACGCCGCCAAGGAGGATAAAATGGAAGTACTAAAGGTTTCAACAAAATCTAGCCCCAACGCAGTCGCGGGAGCTCTTGCAGGTGTAATCAGGGAGCGCGGCGGATGCGAGATCCAGGTTATTGGTGCTGGAGCCCTAAATCAAGCAGTGAAAGCGATAGCTATTGCACGAGGGTTTGTCGCACCGAGCGGTTTGGACCTAGTTGTCGTCCCCGCATTCACCGACATCCAGATCAATGGTGAAGAGCGTACTGCGATTAAGCTGATCATAGAGCCTCGGTAAAGGGTATATACCGATCATGTCGGTAGACCTTCACCTGCACACGACGAAATCCGATGGAAGCTTAACTCCGGAACAAGTCGTCGAGGCGGCTGCAAAACGGCGAATTAATATAATCGCGATAGCGGATCATGATACAACCGCGGGCATTGCGGTGGCGCAAGCCGTTGCCAGTACGCATGGGATAGAAGTAATACCAGCTGTAGAGTTCAGCTCAAAGTTTAATAGCCGAGATATCCATATTCTCGGCTATTTCATTTTTCATGAAGACCCCGAATTGCTAACCTACCTTAAAACTCTAAAAGAAGCGCGTGCCGAGCGTGCTCAAGAAATGGTGCAGTGTTTACGGAATATTGGTTTCAATCTTACATTTGAAGAAGTTGAAAAGGCAGCAAAAGGTGCCTCGATCGGCCGGCCGCATATCGCTCGTGTACTGCTTCGAAAAGGATACATTGAGACATTCTCCGACGCCTTCAATAAATACCTTCGCCGCGGTGGGCCGTGTTTTATTGAAAAATTCACCTACTCTCCGAAAAAGATCATCCGGCTTATTCATAACGTAGGCGGGGCTGCTGTTTTCGCTCATCCTGGGCTTTCAGGTCTCGATACGTATATTCCCAAACTTGTCGACATGGGCCTTGACGGGTTCGAAGCGTACCACGTCGACCACACCCAAGAAATGACCAAGCGCTACATCGAATATGCAAAGCAATACGGTCTAATCGTTACCGGCGGCTCCGATGACCATGGACCGGTATCGAAACACGGCGTGCGGATGGGCACCGTGTTTGTACCGAATGAGGTCGTGGGGAGCCTCAGGCGTCGCGTCCAAGAGATACGGCGTTCATTTTAGCGCTTAAGACGCAATCTGCCTTTACCCGATCCATTTCTTTCCACTGGCTTTTTCCTGCATGTTTGTTACAATATCTTCCATGAGGATGTTCCATATCACCACTTTTGGCTGCCAAATGAATAAGCATGATTCCGAGCGCATGGCGGGAATCTTAAGCGCGCACGGTTACGTGCAAACCGACATGATGGATGAGGCAAGTATCCTCATCTTTAACACGTGCGCGGTTCGCGGTCACGCTGAGGACCGCTTTTTCGGTAACCTCAATAACCTGCGGGCGCGCAAGAAAAGCGACCCCAACCTAATTATCGCAGTCGGCGGCTGCATCGCCCAAAAAGAGCGCGAGCTTATTTTCGAGCACGCACCGCACGTTGATCTTGTTTTCGGCACATTGAACATGCCGAACCTGGCGCAGATGGTCGAAGCGGTTCAACAGGGAAGACGCGCTATCTGCGATATCGCCGATGAAATCGAGATCATGCCGACATCTATGCCGAACATCCGTGAAGAAGCACACCATGCCTGGGTTCCCATAATCATCGGGTGTAATAATTTCTGCAGTTACTGCGTCGTGCCGTATACCCGCGGGCGGGAAAAAAGCCGCACTATGGACGATATTATGAGTGAAGTAACTACACTGGTCAATGGCGGCGTCATCGAGATTACGCTGCTCGGGCAAAACGTTAATTCATACGGCAGAGATATCTACGGCAAAAGCGAATTTGCGCACCTGCTGCGTGAGCTCGACCAGGTTGAGGGTTTGCGGCGCATCCGGTTTATGACATCGCACCCAAAGGACTTAACCGATGACACCATCGAGACGATCGCTAACGGGAAACGGATCTGCGAGTTCGTTCACCTGCCAGTACAAGCCGGCTCGAACAGGATACTCAAAGGGATGAACCGCAAATACACGAAAGAGAAATACCTGGAAACGGTGGAGAAGATTTATGCGAGTATTCCAGGGGTAAGTCTTAGTACCGACATTATGGTGGGTTTCCCTGGTGAGACCGAAGAGGATTTTGCGGATACACTGTACGTGGCCGAGCAGGCCCGGTACGATTTCGCGTTTACGTTTATCTTCTCGCCGAGAGAAGGAACGCCTGCCGCTAAGATGGAAAACCAGGTACCGGCGCACGTAAAGAGCGAGCGTTTCGACCGGTTGCTCGAAGTCGTTAACAGGACAGCCCTGGAGAAAAACGGGATGCTGCTCGGCACCGATGTAGACATATTCGTTGAGGGCGCGAGCAAGAAAGATAGCGACATACTTGCCGGGCGCACGCGCACCAATAAGATAGTAAATTTCGCCGGACCGCCCGAGTTAGTGCATTCGGAGGCACGGGTTCGCATTACCGGTGCACAGACATGGTCGCTAACCGGTGAGTTGATAAATCATTAATTTCGAATGAGCGAAAAGGAGGACGCGATGCCCGTTGCTTTTGGTTGTGCGGTGCCCCATCCGCCCATTATCATCCCGGAGGTAGGGAAGGATGAGCTTGAGAATGTAGCCGCAACGGTACAGGCAATGAAGGATGTCGCTGTTGAGGTCGGCAAAGCCGACCCCGACCTTCTTGTATTTATCTCGCCGCACAGTCCTGGGTTTGCCGATAGTATTGCCGTTCGTGCCAACCCGGTGCTCACCGGCTCGTTTGCGACGTTTGGCGCACCCAACGTCGAGCTTACCGCGCGTAACGACCTCGGTTTTATAGATGAGTTAATCCGCATCGCCGATGGTTTTGGGCTCTCCGTTACAAAAATCGGTCGCGGCCATGTTGATATCTTGGGTGCGGATGAGCTGGACCACGGTGTTCTCGTCCCGCTCTATTACCTGCGCCAGGCGATAGACATGCCAATCGTTTCGCTATCGATATCGCTTGGCGAATTTGACGAGCACTATACGCTGGGTATGGCCGTTCAACAGGCCACCGATGCTACCAAGCGGCGTATTGCATTTGTTGCGAGCGGTGATTTGTCCCACCGGCTACAACCGGGAGCGCCCGCCAGCTACAACCCGCGCGGTGTTGATTTTGACGCCAAAATCGAGGCGATCTTTGATACAGGCTACTTTGACGAGCTTAAAACGCTCGATCCGTCGCTTATCCGCGACGCCGGCGAGTGCGGGCTTCGCTCGATTTACGCGCTGGCAGGCGTCTGCAACGAACTGAACGTCCGAACCAAAGTGCTGTCATATGAGGGACCGTTCGGTGTCGGCTATTTAGTTGCTGAAGTTTATCCGGGGAACCCGTCCCCTGCGCGGGATCTCTACACGACCGAGGTTGAGCAGCTTCCGCCAACAGAGCCGGGGTTACTTGAACCCGGGGTAAGCGAACCGGTCCGCCTGGCACAATACAGTCTTACCCGGTATTTTGAGCTGGGGCACCCGGTAACACCGCCTGATGATACTTCTCACGAACTTATTAACCGCCGTGCCGGCGCGTTCGTGTGCCTGAAGGTTAACGGAAACCTGCGAGGTTGCATCGGCACCATCGAACCCACGCAAGCGAACCTGGCGGAAGAGATTATGTCAAACGCGCTTCAGGCGGCATTCGACGACCCCCGGTTTATACCGGTCTCGGCCGATGAGCTGACCAGCCTCGAGTTTACCGTCGATATTCTCGACGAGCCCGAGCCGATACGCTCCATACGCGAGCTCGATCCGAAAATCTACGGCGTCATCGTGCAGCAGGGATACAAAACAGGGCTGCTTTTGCCCGACATTGAAGGTGTGGGGAGCGCGGAGCAGCAGGTGGCCATTGCCAAGCAAAAAGCGGGAATCGACATCCATGAAAACACCGAGCTCTTTCGGTTTAGAGTTATCAGATACGAGTAACCGGCACACGTGCCCCTGCATTATGATTAAAAAGCACAAGCATTTCAGGTACAATTCTTACTATGCACATACACAGTTCAGAATCACATATCCATGAAAAAGAAAAACTGGTTACCGTAGTCGGCCCTACGGCGAGCGGCAAAACCGCTGTCGCTATTTCCCTGGCACAACGGATCGGGGGCGAAATTGTTTCAGCCGATTCCATGCAAGTCTATCGGGGTATGGATATCGGCACCGCTAAAGCAACACCAGCCGAGATGGACGCCGTTCCGCATCACCTTATCGATATCCTCAACCCGTCCGAGCCCTTTAGCGTTGCGGAATACCAGCGTATCGCACGCAAAACGATCACCGCAATTACCCGGCGCGGCAACGTACCGATCCTCGTCGGAGGCACCGGTCTTTACGTGCGTGCGGTAATCGACAATCTCAAGTTCCCCTCGGGCGAAACAACATCCGAAGTGCGAAAGCAACTTGAAGAACGGGCAGGCAAGGAGGGCGGCGATGCGCTCTACCAGGAACTTATAGCAAAAGACCCGGCATCGATCGATATCGTGCACCCGCACAACATACGAAGAGTCATCCGGGCGCTCGAAGTCATCGAACTTACCGGACAGCCGTTCTCGGAGTACCAGCGGGAGTGGGGCAACCGCGAGTCGATCTATAATGTTGCGATGTATGGCTTCACACTTGACCGCTCGTTACTGCGTCAACGTATTAACGAGCGTGTCGATATGATGATCGCTCGTGGGCTAATCGACGAGGTGGCAGGATTGGTTGCCGAGGGATATGAGAATTTTTTGACATCACAACAAGCCATAGGTTATAAAGAACTTATCGGCTATTTGCAAGGCGGTATCTCGCTTGAAGATGCGATTGAGACAATTAAGGCCAAGACCAGGCAATATGCAAAACGCCAACTCACTTGGTTTAATGCAGACCCTCGAGTACAATGGATCGATACGGCCGGCCGCAGTGCAAATGACGTCGTTAGCAATATTTTAAGCGATCTTAAAGCCAATGGTTTTATCCGGCAACGTCATACGTAGCGCATGCTGCGACCAATATTAACGCGGAGGGGGTAAATATGCGCGTACGATTTATCAAGTACGAGGGTTTAGGCAACGATTTCATTATTGTCAACAATATGGATGGTATGGCAGCGCTTGAACCACCACAGATCGCATTTCTTTGTAACCGGCATTTCGGAGTCGGTGCCGATGGCCTCATCTTTATCAGGCCACCCCAGGAAAAAGACGCCGATTTCTTCATGGAATACTACAACTCTGACGGCACGGCGGCGGAAATGTGCGGCAACGGGATTCGCTGCTTCTCTAGATTCCTCTGGGATGAAAAACTCTCCGATAAATCACGTCTT
Source organism: Candidatus Aquicultor sp. (assembly GCA_036504445.1). Classification (NCBI taxonomy): domain Bacteria; kingdom Bacillati; phylum Actinomycetota; class Candidatus Aquicultoria; order Candidatus Aquicultorales; family Candidatus Aquicultoraceae; genus Candidatus Aquicultor; species Candidatus Aquicultor sp. Next base: position 82,857 of record DASXVE010000015.1, on the reverse strand, counting down.
AAGATTGAAACCAGAGCAGGGTTAAAGGTTGTCGATATGCTCGTCGACGGTGAAAAGGTTACCGGTGCGAGCGTCGATATGGGGGAGCCGGTACTCGTACCGTCAGTAATCCCTGCTAACTACGAAGGCGAAAACGTTATCAATAAGCCTATAGTTATCGACGGTGCACAAATCAACGCAACTTTTGTGTCGATGGGCAACCCTCACTGTGTCATATTTGTGGACGATTTGAAGACGGCACCGGTGCAAACACTCGGGCCAAAAATCGAAACAAGCCAGTATTTTCCTCAGAAAACCAATGTTGAATTCGTGGAAGTTTTAGGACGCAACCAGATATCGATTCGCGTATGGGAACGCGGTTGTGGTGAAACGCTTGCATGCGGTACCGGTGCATGCGCGGCTTTGGTAGCAAGCTCTCTCAACAATAAGACCGACCGCTCGGCCGTCGTGAACTTGCTTGGTGGTCGTCTGGTTATCCGCTGGGAAGATGATAACCACGTCACGATGGCGGGAGCGGCGAACCGGGTGTTTACCGGCTCAATTGAGCTGCAGTAACCGCTTCTCTATGTTTAGCAACCTATTTCCGCCGGGTATAGGTGCTTAATGTTCTAGTCAAAGGGAAGGATTCTTGTGGGACCGAAAGTGGTTGCGCATACAGGCGACATCGCTCCCAAGACGATGATAGGTGCTAAGGTAGATGGAACCGGCGTATTAATTGCCAACATAGAAAGTACGTTCTATGCGATTACGAGTAAGTGCACGCATATGGGATGTAATCTCTCGGAGGGATTCTTGCACGGCAATACTGTTACCTGTCCGTGTCACGGAAGCCAGTTCAATGTTACTAATGGCCAGGTAGTTCATGGTCCCGCTAAAAATCCTGAGAGATCGTTAAGCATCCGGGTAGAAGACGGAAAGATTGCTATCGATCTCTAAACTATAACTGTTACCTACTCTTAGTTCGTAACAGCGCTTTGTAGAAACTTTAGAAAGCGGATGCTTTCTTGCTGTGTTACCGGCCGGTTTGATTTTTCTAGAAATCGTTGCGCTTATACGTCGTCATACTACTCATTCACATAGTGCCAATAACCCATTTTGCCATAATATTCCGGTCTTAACGCTTTTACTATTGTCTAAATTTATGCTTGCATGTTACACTAAGCGAATAAGGACATTGTAACAATTAACACATGTAACGCAGCAGGCATTAAAACAGCCTTATAGACGTATATGCAACCAACAAGAGACGCAAGGGGATAGCATGCTGGCAGTTGTGAATGTTTGGGTTGACATCATCGCGATTGTGATGGTGGTCGTTGGGATTGGCTTTTGGTCATTTCAGATTATCGGCAACTTTGTGACGGGAAGATTCAGAAGGAAGTTTATCGGGAAAGAGTGGCCGCACCACGATCACATTATCCCGAAATCGCCTAAGCTCCTTCATGTAACGCACGTTATCAGCATGATCGCCCTCGGTATTTCCGGCGTCTACACGCGTTTCCCGTTCTTCGACGGCGGGCGCGACACGATGAAAATCATCCATTTCGTCTTTATGTATATCGTCGTTATCAATTTCGTACTCCGTATTTACTACGCTTACATTAAAGACTCGGTTGAGTTCAAAATCACCTTGAGAGACATAAAAAACGGGCTCAACGTCATGCTGTACTATATGTTTGTCAAGCGCAGCTATCCGCACCTCACCAAATACAATGTTCTGCAGAAAGGGACATATGGATATGCGTTCCCATCGCTAATGATCATCCAGGCGTTCACGGGTTTTTCGCTCATGTGGCCGTCAACCCTCTTAGGCTGGGCCGGCGGCTTTGTCGGAGGCGTCGCTGCGGCGGCGGCCTGGGCGCGGGTTATCCATTTCTTCTGCGCGATGGCGTTTCTTATGTTCACAATGATCCATGTCTGTCTCTCATTCGTCGAAGATTATCCCGCACTCCTCATCTTTTTCGGGCTTGCTAAACAAGAAGTCGCTGCCGGGCATGGGCACGAGCATGAACCGCAACCCTTACAACCCGACCCTTCGGAGGCCTAAACCATGAGAACCCTAACGAAATTCAGTGTAGCTCTGCTTGTAACAATTACAGCAAGCTTTTTGTTTTGGACCGGGGGCGCATATGCCGCTAATCTGTCAACGCCTTTGACGTTCGCTATCGGAACACCGGGGAAGACAGGCTGCCTGGTATGCCACGGAGACCCACAGATTATAGCGGTCAAAAAAATGAAGCAGTCGCTCTACGTAAGCCCCGATACGGTAGCAAAATCGGTGCACAAGGATGTTGCATGCATATCATGCCACACCGATTTTAAACTTCTCTCAGCTTCACAAGATCATGCTAAGATCGTCGATTTCAACAAAACCGCAGGTATTTCATGCAAGAATTGTCACCAGCATGTTAATCAGCTGCGCGAATACAGCCAGAGCACACACGGACGTCTCGCTCTTACCGGGAGCCCGAAACCGGCACCGACGTGCGCCGACTGCCACGGCTCACATGACATCAGAAGCCTCAAGAAAGATGAGGCATACAAAGACGCTTTTCATTTAGCCGGTATGGATGTTTGCGGCAAATGCCATAAGGCATACGCCGACGCTTATAACGATTACTACCACGGCAGGGCGTATAAGGCGAAGGCGACCGATGCGCCTGCCTGTTGGGACTGCCATGGGTCGCACCAGATAAAACCGGCGAAAGATCCAACATCACTTGTATCTACGCAACGTCTTGCTAAGACCTGCGGTAAGTGCCACATCGATTCGCAAGCTAACTTTTCAACACAATACGGACCGATGATTCACGGCAGCCAGAAAACGCTCAAGAGCACGATTGTGATGACCTACCTGGATAAGGCGCTATCATTCATTGATCCAATGCTCGACAGCGTCAACGGCTATTATAAATCAATTGTAGGGTCGCTTTTTTATAGGGAGCGATAGAGTAGTGCGCATTATGAACAGGACCCCTCTAAACAAGATTCAAATATCGGTATTGCTAATCGCACTGTTATCGATGATGCTGGTGTCAGCTGCATACAGTTTTGCCGGAGCGCCTGCGATTACGGGGCAGACAGAATCAAGCGGCACTGCAACAAGTACGGTTATACCCGGTACAACGCAATCAAATTTCTTAGCATTCAATACATTGCCGTACGTTACGGTCTCACAGTGTGCACCATGTCATGGTGCTAACTACGATAAATTTAACAACCCTGATTTAATCTTCAAACACGATGTGCATCTTTCACGCGGTATACGCTGTGCTGGATGCCATACGGAATTCCCGCACGCACCGGGACGCGCAAATGAAGCGGTAAAGCCGCCTATGGCCGTCTGCTATAACTGCCACGGGTTGTCTCACTCGAGCCAGGGCATAGTCGCATCGGGCGCATGCACGCTCTGTCACCCGGCAAACTTCAAAAGGCTACCGGCCGACCATTCACCATCATTCAGGGCTTCGCTGCATAAAATACCGGCGTCAAAAGACTCGTTCGCCTGCACTTCATGCCACGGAGTTGCTTTTTGCCAGAGCTGCCACATGACAAAAATGGTTGCACCGGCAAACCATGGGCCGAAACTGCCTGCTGGAGGGAAACCGACTCCTCAGTTCGTAGCGTTGAAGGTAAAAACCGAGACCGAATGGAAGAAAACCCACGGCATCGAGCGGGATAAAGGCAACTGCGAAGTTTGCCACGATAATAGGTCGTGTACGGCGTGTCACAAAACTCCCATGCCGCATCCGTCACTATGGCTTGGGACCCATAAAAACGATGCTAAATCAATCGCAACCAAGGCGGATTGTAAAGTCTGCCATGAAAGTAAAACCGAGTGCTCGAACTGCCACCACCAATTTGAGGGGAAAACGTTGCTGGCGCAATCCAACTGCAAATCCTGCCATGCTGAGTACAATAAGCCCTTATCGGAACTAATATGGAGTACACCGGTGGGCCAGCGCAGCAAAGGTATTATTATTCACAAAGCACACTTTGAGATGACTAAGACTGACCCGTTCGATTGCAATGAATGTCATGGTAGGGAATACGTGACGGCAAAGAACTGCTTCAGTTTTGAACTTTGCTACGAGTGCCACGGGCGTGAGCGCGGCGGCTCATTAATCGCTAAATGGGGAGGACAAGAACTGTGCTATCGATGTCACAAAATGAAATAAGTGCAGATAATTACCGTGACAGCATGCAATCGCTTCGCAAGTTCGATAAAACGCTCAAGTTGGTTGCTTCGCTCCTAATACTGATTCTACTGGCGTTCATAGCGTACTATGCGTACAGCCAATACCATTTATCAAAAAAATCCTTCGAGAGTCAGGCTTTGACCGCAGCAAAAGAAGCTGTTAGGAAGAATCCTCGCAACGCCGATATGCGCGTCGCCCTGGGAGTTGTCTATGCAAATGAAGCCCAATACAAAAATGCTATCGAACAGTACACGCTCGCGCTCAAGCTTGTAAAAGACCATCAGGAAGCACTGGTATATACCGGCCTGGCATACTTGAAACAAGCGCAGAGTGATGACGCATTGTATTACTTTGACAAAGAGGTCAAATATTATAAGGACACGCGCTATGCAAGAACCAATCCGCTCCTCGAGCAAGCTTACTACTATGGCGGCATTGTTCTCTGGGAGAAAAAGAAATATGACAAGGCACTTGATTACATAGATAAAGCTATCGAAATTAAAGCAACGAATTCGGACTCCTTCTTATTAAAGGGACGCGTGCTCCTCGACAAAAAAGATTACGATAAGGCGATAGAATCGTTTAATAAGGCCCTTGAATTTGATCCGAAGTACATTGATGCGCTCTATGGTCTAGCGCTCACCTACGACAAAAAGGGTGACAAGCAAGAAGCCATCAAGCGCTATGGGAACGTACTTAAAGTCGATCCGAATTATGGGCTGGCGCAAGAGGCCATAGCACGTTTAAAGGGTAAATAAGTTGCTTTGGCCGGGACTTTAACAATTAATGTCAAATTAGAAAGAGTGGGATTTGTTTTATGAGCGAAGTAGTTGGGACAGGAAGTTTGTCAGCGATACCAACGATGGCGCTTCCTAGTTACATAGAACGCATGCGTCGCAGAAAGCTGCTACTGATAGGGATACTGGTTGTAGCTTTATTGGTCACATCCATAGCGTTTGCGCGATATTACTTTAACCAAGAGGACCCTCTGCCAACGATTGATGTCGTTGAGAAGGGTAGAATCATCCCGCCAGGCTTTACCTTTACGATGAACGGCGGTCCCAACAAGGAGCTTGCCCTGAGCAAACCGCAAGCAATTGCCGTCCACCCAAATAACGGCAATATCTATGCCACTTCCTTTGTCAGAGACGTAATCAAGGGGAAGATTGAGGTTTTTCGCCCCGATGGGACATACCAATTCACGTTTGACCAGATAGGAAACGGCCCTGATAAAAAACCCATGACCTTGAAGGCGCCATTATCTATTGCCATCAATAATAAGGGCAACGTCTACGTTTCAGATCAGGCCTACAATTCGATATATATATTCTCGGAGAACGGCAAGTTTATCTCCACGTTCGCCCCCAACAATGACCCTAAATTTGAATGGGCTCCAACAGGCATGGCTTTCGACAATGAGGGCAACTTGTATGTAACCGATGTGCTGAAGGTACACAGAGTGCTCGTATTTGATCCAACGGGTAAGCTAAAGCTCGAATTTGGCTCGACCGGCATGACTGTTAGAAAAGGTGAATACCCCGGCAAATTCTATTTCCCAAACGGCTTATTCATTGACCGAGACAAGAAGATATTCGTAGCCGACAGCAATAACCGCAGGGTACAGGTATTCTCACCAGAGGGGAAATTCTTATATATTATTGAAACGGGCGGCCTTCCAAGAGGTATAGCTATTGATGACCAAAACCGCTTATATGTGGTTGATGCCTTGGGCCATAATGTAACCGTCTACAATAAGACTTCAAAAGATGCTCGTTCCTTAGCAATATTTGGAGAGCAAGGCACGCAATTTGGGCAATTCCTCTACCCAAACGGCATCGCGCTCGATAAGGGCGGCCATCGTATTTTTGTCACCGACCGTGAGAACAACAGAATACAGGCCTGGACATGGCCGGTTGTAGCCGCAGCCGTAACACCCGCTGTGAAAAAGGCGTTACCGTTAGGATTGATACTTGCCGCTATTGCCGCGCTGATTGCATGGCGGATGATACGCAAGCGCAGGTACTTCGCATCATCGTCATTCCTTAATGAGATCATAGCCGACCATCAACTATATAATCTTAAAAAGGCGGTGCGCAAAGTCTACGTGCATCCTGCAACCTATGAGAAGCTTAAGAAGTACACAGAAGGCGATATTGTCGGGGAGGACGTACTTCGCCCGTTTAAGATTGACCAAACGCAAACTGCAAGCTTGAAAGCACACGAGGACCTTGATAACGAAGCGGCAGCATTGTTCGCGGAGGCTGGTAAGGGCTGGATTAAGCCGAGAATACTAACCAACGATCCGCAGAACCATGCGGCCGCGCGCAAATTGAGTTTGGAAAGCATGGATTATCAGCTATTCCTGGGCTACTTCGAGCCAAAGAAGCATGCTTAAGGTAAATTGGCATATGTGTGCCGACGGCCTACATATGCCGCTGGCGCGCATAAACTAGCCGTTTACTATTACAGAGGTACGTTTGCGGGGCTCTACTTAACAGGAATAAATCAAAGAGATTAAATTGGCTTATAGCGACGGAAAGGAAACAGATAAGAGAATATCCAGGCTATCGCAAAAACATTCGCAGTTAGACATCCTGACATTAACTCTGGCACCGATTATCACTCTAGTCATACTTGGCAAAGCGAGCTCTTGTAAAATCTGACATTATGACGTAAAGTAATCATATGTAGTGTGTAACTAGTGTTACGTACTCTGTTACTCAGTCCCGTGATGAAGCCTTTAAATTTACGGCAGGTGGACCTAATATTTTGCCCTAGTGTGTAACAGATGTTACCCACTATTATACCAGGCCAGGTCTTTGTATATGTACAACCGTGGATTCGTTATAATCGGGTTCTTGAGGATGGTTCGGTCTTCAAGCAGCTTATCTATAACTATCTTGGTTTAAGGAAGGTGATGCTATAGGGGAGTTAAATATAGGGCTTAGTAAAAGTCCGGTTATGCGTATAAATGCATCTGACTAAATGAAACGAAAGGGAGGAAATAGATGCGAACAATGTTACTTGACACATCAGAACTCGTGCGTACAAAGAACGTTAGTAGACTTGTGTTGATTTCGCTTGTTGTAGCAACATTTGTATTCATGGCAAGCGGAGTAGCATTTGCTAACTACGGTCCGCACGGCGCATTCGTAACCGACACGGATGCTTGTGCCGGTTGTCACCGCGCGCACACCTCAGTAAGCAACGTGAAGTTCGAAGATCGCACATTGAATCGCGACAAGAGCGCATTGCTTGCCGGTAGCAACCTTAGCTTCGACCCGACACAACCGGGTAACCAGGGCCAATTTGTATCTGCCACGGTTAAGGACTTCTGCTACACCTGCCACGGCGCTGGCTCAGCCGGCGCTGCTACAGACGTTATGTCCGGCGTACTCGAGTCCGCAATCGGCAATTCAACGGCCGGCGACGTACTCAATGGTGGAGGCTTCGTTGAAATCAAGCAGGCCTCAGTAACCTCAATGCACGACATGCCTTCGGCTACCGCTGCAAGCCAATTTGTAGCTGGTGGCGGTCTCGCTTTTGGTGGAAGACGCTCAAATGGTACATATGATGCCGGGGGCGGTCTCCAAATCGTTATGGATTGCGACAGCTGCCACGACCCACATGGCTCAAGCAATTACCGTATCCTGAAAGATAAAGTCAACGGTGTTGCCGTCGGCGGTTATGGCACAAACTTTGCCAATGAAACCGATCCGAATCCGGACCCGTACGTTCTCTCAAACGAGGTTGGCTTCCCGCTTCCAAGCCAAAGCAACCCGAATGGCGGCTTCAGGCTTCATGTTGCGGCTGCGGGCTACAGCCCAGACTACACAACCGCTCGCTATGCTAAAGCCCCTGCAGCTGGAAAAGGTATTAGCGGTTGGTGTGCTGCATGCCACACTGAGTACAACACGACGTCATCTACCAACCAAACTGCCTACAATGCAGGCGATGGCCTCGGCGATGTTGTAAGACACCGTCACCCGGTTAACGTTCCGCTTAACGGCTTTGTTGGCGATCGAGACCTTCTCACCACCACGACTGCAACAGGCATGAACGCAGCGTGGGGCGACAATCTCGATATTCCGCTCGAGCATAGCGCGACGGCCGAAGCCCATGGTGCAACACAGCCTAACTCAACCGCTGACAACATTGGATGCCTGACCTGCCACCGTGCACACGGTACAGACAAGACCATGGCTGGTTATGCTGCCGGCGTTGACCCATACAATAATACAATGGCCTTTACGCCGCCTTCGATGGGTACTAATGGTGCATCAAACAGCGCTATCCTCAGGGCCAACAATCGCGGTGTGTGCGAGCGCTGCCATAACAAGTAATAAGGAAAGGAGGCAGTACGCACATGTCTAAGAAGGAAATTGATACAAAAACCAAGAAGCGGGGCCTATCGCGTCGTGATTTCTTAAAAATATCAGCGGCGGGCGCCGGTGCTATGGCGCTGGACTGGACACTTGTTGGACCGAGCGCAGCAGTTGCGGCAGAGTACGTAATCACGGATACGTCCAAACGAACAACCTGCCCATACTGCTCGGTAGGCTGCAACTTGGTCGTTGCTCTTGGCCAAGATAAAGGCCCCGATGGCAATGGGACTGGCCCGGTGAAAGCAGTCGATATCTACGGTGATCCGGATTGCCCGATTAACAAAGGGAAGCTTTGTAGCAAGGGCGCTGCCGCTATACAGCTCGCTAATAACAAACGCCGTGTTGGTGTACCGGATAGTATTCACGTTGCCAGCCGTTCAGACGGCACCGATGATATGGGCCCGATGAAGAGGACCGGTAACAACGAGTGGACACCAATTAGCTGGACTCAGGCTATCGATGACATCGCGACCGCAATGGTTGCGGCAAGAGAAGCGGTTCCGGTTGAGAACGGTAAAGTCACCGGTCAGACCAAAGGCGTTGCGTTCCTCGGATGCTCTCATGCAACAAATGAGGAGAACTGGATCTACCGCAAGTTGATCGCCAACTTCGGTACCAATAATACCGAGCACCAGGCTCGTATATGACACTCTTCCACTGTGGCCGGTCTTGGCCGCACATTTGGAAGGGGTTCAATGACGAACCACTGGATCGATATTAAGAACTCGAAGCTCATCATGGTGTTGGGTGCTAACCCGGTCGAGAACCACCCGGTCGTTACCCAGTATATCAATGAGGCAATTGGAAACGGCGCTAAGATGATCGTCGTCGACCCGAGGAGAACCCGCACCGCCGCTATGGCACAAGCCACGGGCGGCATGCATCTGAGGATTCGCCCAGGTACAAACGGCGCTCTAATGATGGGTCTGTTCAACTACCTCATCTCCAACAAGAAATACGATGCAGCGTATCAGACCGCTATGGCAAGCAGGACGTTTACTAATGAGACGGGTACTAAGGTTACTAAAAACCCGTGGCCGAAGTGGACGGATTCTCTATTCAGGCTCAACTCTGACGGTTCTGATTATCAGCGCTCGGGCGGATTTCCGGTTGTTTCAACACAGCCGCTGGATAATGCTAGCAGCGACTCAGACACGGTATTCCAGACACTCAAGAGAAGGGCGGCCTACTATGACGCTGCTACCGTAGCAAGCGTCTGCGACATACCGGGCGGCGCATCGGCATTTACCCAGTTTGCCGCAATGGTTGCCGAAGGTCACGGCGATGACTCGACAGCGGGCGGTACCGGATCTGCAAAAGGTTCGCTTTACCCGGCAACGATTCTATACGCTATGGGTGCTACACAGTTCACACACGCTTCGCAAGATCTGAGAGCATATTCAATGCTTCAGATGCTTCTTGGCTGCATGGGCAGAGCCGGTGGCGGCATCAATGCGCTCCGCGGAATTCACAACGTACAGGGCTCAACGGATATGGGCGTTCTCTTCTCGAGCATGCCCGGTTATTCAGATGTACCGCTACGTAATGAGACAACGCTCAGCGCAGCAGCTGTAGCTGGTGCAACCACCGTTCAAGTCATCTCAAAGGTGAAGTTCCATGACGGCGACACACTTAGAATCGATGCCGGTAAGGCTACGCAAGAGGATGTCGTAATCTCGGCCGTAGGCACAGAAACCATGTCTCCATTTACGGTCACTCTTACTGCCGGTCTGGTAAACGCTCATGTGAAAGGCGCTGCCGTCATGGACACCACGCACATCATCCCCGATGGATGGTACGGCATTTACATGGATAAGCTCTTCGGCGGTGCCCGCGTAAAAGGCGCAGGCAATAACTACTATAACGCGACGTTCGATGATGGCTCATTCAATGGCTGGAATTTGCAGCAGCATGGTTTCCGCAACATGATGCACTGGTACTTCCGCCAGAAAGCAACCCCGTTTGCTGCCGATCGGGATCCGAACAACGATGGGTCGATCCTCAACAACTTGAACTTCGACCTGCTTCCAAAGGGCAATGGTTACCATCACATAGAGATGTTCAAGTATATGGACCCGGCAAAAGCGACAGCCGATGCTAAGACTCAAGTCAAGTGCATGTTCGTCCTAGGCCAGAACCCGGCGAATACAGAGCCTAATCAAACTCTGGTCACGAAGGGCTTGTACGAGCTCGATACGTTGGTCGTCTCAGACATCTTCGAGACAGAGACAGCAGGCTGCGAGCGTAAACCAACAGGTGTTACCTACCTGTTGCCGGCAGGCGGCTTCGTCGAGGAAGAGGGCTCGGTTACGAACAGCGGTCGCTGGATACAGTGGCGCTATAAAGCTATAAATCCGCAAGGCGGAAGCAAGTCGGATACCGAGATTCTCTTAAGGCTCGCGAAGAAGCTTGAGGAAAAAGGCGCATTTAGCCATATCCCGACAACACGCAAAGGCGATGACAGCGGCAACTTCAGCAGCCTGTATGAAGGCCTCTACGGCAGCCAGTACGGTTGGGATCCCGCTGGAACAACCCCATTCAATGACGTAGCCGCAACGGTCGCCGAGAGCATCTTTAAGCAGATGGCTCACACCAAGATCAACAGTGCCGACGGCAACGATGGCGGCTGGGGTGCCCTGTGGATTTACCGTGGCGGCTGGGGCGGTTGGGCCGGTGTCGGCAATTACAAAACAATTGCGAAGAATACGCCCGGCAATGATACCGGCGCGACCAAGCTTGTTGATAATTACACAAGCGCATCGGCGGCGGCCAAGGTTCAATCAAACGGCACCACCAGCATCACCATCGGTGGAGTTGCAAGGACTGTATCTACGGTCACAGTTGATGCCTTAACATACAATATCACCGACACCAGCGGTACTTTTGTAATGGATAAATTCCTACGCGGTGATACCTGCTATGTTGATGGTGAACAAGCGACAATCTGGAGCATAGATACGGCTTCCAGCACTCTCACGTTAATGAAGATGCTTGCGCATACCCCGGCGGCCAACACCGACGTCAAAAACGTTCCTAACCGCGCAAAGAGCAGGGGCGGTATGAGCGTCGGCCACAACGGCACGGACAGCACGGTCGGCCTCTACTCCAATTGGGGATGGGCATGGCTTAAGAACCGCCGCATATTCTACAACAACAGCGCGGGCAGCCTTGCAAACGACGTAGCAGATACCTTCGTTGCGCCAGATCAGGTCTCAAGGTTCTTCGTACATCACGACCCGCAATATACATCTCCGGCCAATGTGAATTATTCGGCAGACGTAATCACGTATGCGACCACGTATCGTTACTACAGCAAGCTGAAAGACCTCAATAGCGGCGATAGTTCAACGTGCGATGCAACCAAAGGCGCTACGATGCCGAAACACTGGGAATGTATTGAGACAAATAACAGCGCTGCTCTAACCAAATACGGTAAGACTGGTGATGCCCCAACAGGTGCAATCGGTACAACAACAAACTACCCGTTCATCCTCGAGACGATCAGGGTAACCGAGCACTTCCAGGGCGGCCCGACAACCAGGAACATACCGTGGCTATGCGAGCTGGTTCCCGAGCCATTTATCGAGCTCAACTCGGCTGATGCATCAGCCAAAGGTATTAAGAACGGCGACTCTGTCTATATTGACACTGCAAGAAAGGCCAATGTCGGTCCGTTCAAGGCCAAAGTTGGTTCGGGTCTTTCAACGCAGCAATATGTAAAACAAGGTGTTGTCGCGATTCCGTGGCACTGGAACAAGGTCTACCTGCGCAACGCGCTCGGAAGACCAGAGGGCGTTATTTCTGAAGGTGCTAGCGCAAATGACCTTACAATCGATGCCCTCGACATGAATATCAAAATGCCAGAGTACAAAGTTTGTCTCTGCCAGATTCATAAGTAAAGGAGGTGTGATGTAGAATGGCACATATGGCAATTCTTCACGAGATTGACAAATGTATGAAGTGCAGGGGCTGTCAGGTAGCCTGCCAGCGAGTTCAGGGTTTAGACCGTGTGCCCGCATATGACGGTGTTCCGAAAGTCGCGTGGGACGACCCGATGGTCGTTAAGGCGCAAGCGGTTAACGATGCTCCACCGTATGTTCGGTATAGCTGCTGGCACTGCGAGGGTGCGCCGTGCGCGAGCGCGTGCCCTCTGGGTGCGATGGCGATAGATGCAGCGACAGGCGCGGTATACGTCGATAAAAATCAATGCGATCCCAATAATACACTGTGTATGAGGCAGTGCCGCACATACTGCCGCAGGGGCGGTTATCCGAAAATCCGCGAGCAGAACGAGTGCGCAACCGATGAGAGCCCATTGGCATTCAAGTGCAACCTGTGCTACAACAGGCCGGAAGGCCCGGCATGCGTAGCGACTTGTCCGGCTGGCGCCCTAACCTATGGCGACAGGGACACAGTTCTCGCTAACGCAAAGCTAAAATATAGCAACATTGTCGGTGACGGCCACGTATACTGGGCAAGTAAAAAGCCATTTACTGCTCCAGCGTCCGACCCATTCATTGAGGATCACATCTCCCCGATGCTTGGTAAGGTATCAAACGGAACCACAGGGAAAATATTGGCAATACCGACTGTCCTATTCGGCGGCCTCTATGCCCTGTATCGCAGACGCCTAGACGTAGGCACAGAATCGGAGAAGGCATAAGCTTATAAAGCACATGTCATTAAAAGTTCTTATACACAATACGGCGGAGGGAATTCCCTCCGCCGTAAATGTTATATAATTAAGTTTGCGCATGGGAGAATCAGTGCAATTCAACACACTATTTAGGACGGTCATAACTTCACTAATATTGGGTGTCAGCTGGTCGTTGTACTATGTGTTAACGATCGTAAACATCAAGCAAGCTCCGGCTGCAACAGCTGTGTTTGCCGTATTTTTAATGGCATCAATATTTTCCGCATTGTTTTTCGGCTCTACGGCAAGCAAAGTCGCCCGTAAAATTATCACCGGTTTTGGCCGCACTGCTGAGGCCAAACAAGATGCGCTTACCATCCTGGTTATCGGCTTAAGCGCCGGCATGTCGTTCTTCCTTCAGGCAGCCAAACGCTCGGCATTTGCACCGTCCGGTAGCGACGTGGCGTTCCTCTTATCGTTTGCGCCCCTGTTTGCCATCATTCTTGCAGGATTAACTAAAAGCGAGCGAACCTGGTTTAAGGCTGCCGGCTCGGCCGCAGCGTTGCTCGGAACAATCGCGATTGTTGGGAACTGGGAGCGTCCGAGCTCCTTTTCGCCGTTTTCACTTTTCGCGTTTGATGAATCGCTCGTTCTTCTATCAGCGCTCGCTATGGCTGTTTGCGCTTTGTTATCCAAAAGATTGCTGGAACGCTATTCCGTAACAGCGCTTGCTACACTAGCGTTATGGATCGCAACCTGCATGGCGGCTGTCATTTCGGCGGCATTTGATGGGCCGGCGGCTATCCTCAAAATTACTGCAGACGGCTGGCTGATTCTTGCCATCGCAAGCGTATTCTCTATTATCCTCGGTATTTTCTCTTTGTTCGACCTGCTGTCGACCCAGAGCATTTCGAGATCGATCTCGGCGCTGCACCTTTTGCCCATCCTGGTGACGGCGTTAATCGGCATCGAGAAGGTTTTCGGCTTTGCTTACATGGCGACCCCGTTTGAGTGGGCACCGATAATCGTAGGAAGCATAGTAACACTAGCCGGTACGGCCTTGCTGTGGTCTCAGCGGACACATCAACAGCACTACAACGTAAATAAAACAGTGGTGAGCCTTCTGGTGGTCTTGGCTATAGCAAGCGCTCTATGGTCCGGCATTGCGCTTTTCTATCCTTATAAAGTGAGCTTCATAAGCGGCGTTCTCGATGCAGGCCAACCGTATGAAGCGCAGTTCCTCTCACTGCGCTATAACAGCGTAGGAGGCTTCATGTTGCTTCTTGCAACCATAATCAACCTAGCAGCCTCCGTTGGCCTCATAAGGCAGCGTATGGGGCCGTATAGGGCTTTACTGTGGGCTCTGTTTAGCTCCTTGTTGTTATCCGCAATAGTGGTCGTCGGAAATACCCCGATAATAACCTGGTTCGCCGACATACCATCCGACATACAGCATGGTATCGGCACACCTTACGTAACCCTTATCGAAACTTCGCAGCCCAATATCCCTTGGCTTATCGCGTTAAGTTTAACCTGCGCATATATTGCGCTACTAGCAGGATACTTCATGTCTTCCTCTAGAAAAGCTCGCCTCATTGGGATAAACAGTCCATCATCTGCAACTGAAGCCTAGTCTCAGCATAGGCCCGACCTAGCAGGCGAACCACTATTCGTGTTAGTAGTATTACTGTTATAACTTTCTTACTAATACTTCAACCTGGCATATTATGTTACAATCTGGTATAATCTGGGAAACTCTTGCGCTAGGAGAATATTCGAGTGTCCGCCTTTGAAAAAGCAGCTAAATTATATAGAGAGTATCCGATTTTAGTCATCGCTATTGCAATAGTCCTCATACTCCCGCTGGTTGTATTCGGAATGTTTACAAACGTTGAGACCGGTACAAAAACCATCTGCAAATATAACCACGTTATCAAGGATCGGAGCAAGACGATTACCGTCTTTCGATGGAACACCGGCAAGTACAAAGTAGCTATCCGCAGAACTGTTTGCACGAAACATAAAGACGTTGAGATTCTCAAACAAAAAATTAAAGAATCTAGGAAGCGCGGAGACAAGGAACAGGCCAACGCCCTCAATAGATTGCTAGAGAGCGCAAATGCGGCCGTTTCAAGCACTCAAAATAAAGGGATATCAGGGGGCAAAGATGGTAAAAGCCCGTTCTACTCGGGTGATTTAATTGTCTTGTTTCCTAGCCGCATACGGGGATATAAGATGGTAAGCGAGACAGCTGGCCCGATTACTGCAAATAGGATGTATAGCCCAGAATCCGGCGCTCATCCGGAAATACAACAGCTTACTATTGCACTCAACCAACTCAATACCGAAGAAGAAGCCAAGAAATCGATCGAACAAAACATCAAACCTTACTACGCAGCCGACGGTAAAAACACATCCGTCAACAACGCCGAGGCATATTTTGGCACAGACGGCCAGGACTATGCCGTCCTCGCGTACCAGATCAACGGAGTCGTCTTTAACATCGAAATACTTTCGAAAAACGGCTCACCGAAGGATCTATATGACGATATTATCGAGGTGGGGAGCGGTGTTCCGTAAACGCCGAATAATGTTTCTTAGTTTTGTTTTGCTAAACATCTTGGCCATAAGTATTACGCTGTTAGTTAACGAGGGGCAGCTGTTAGCCTTTGATAATCCACACTTTAAACCCCGCGACCGGGATACCGACACCTGTGCTCAATGCCACCGCTCGCATACAGCTGTCGATAAGGATTTGTCGACCCCGTTTGTCCAAAGCGAACAATGCTTGGTCTGCCACGATGGAACCGGCAGCAGTTACAATATCGCGGCGGTTCTCACTAAAACCAACCGGCACAGCCGCGGAGGTCAAGACGGCGGTTCATCAAAACAATGCGCGAGCTGTCACGAGGTACACACGGCCGATCCCAACTTGTGGAGGCTTTTGATAGACCCACGCAATACCCGCAACCAGTGGTATATCGTTGGAGCCGCCAATAGCAACTACGATTCGACAACAACGTCATCGGGAATGTATAGGTGGTGCGAGAGCTGCCATACGGATTCCACATCAATGGCATGGCTCGGCGCAACGATTCTCAGGGCCGCAAAAACGTCCACTTACTATATACCGTATGATATACGGGTATCATCATGGACCTCATACGAGCAAGTGGATAATAACGGCGATACGAGTACCGCCGCGTACTGGCAATTCTTTAACGCCGACACGATTATAACAACCATGACGATTGACTCGACGGAAACCACGGTAACGCGTTTCGGCTACAACGACCCCTTGGCCGTCGGTAATTCCGCACACGGTCGGGCGAGTTCGAGCGAATCATCAACGGCGGGGATGCTGGAGTGGAAGGGCCCATATAGAGCAAGTTACCCGGCGGTTCCCTGCACCGAATGCCACGATCACCATGCTTCCAACCAACCCTGGATGATCGCCGACACCATCACCGTGGGCAGTACCGAGACAGCCGGTTTTGATATGCGCCTTCCTGGGGGCCAAAAGCAATTCTGTGAAGCATGTCACGTCGGTACGTACGTCAAATGTGACACCGCACAGAAATGCACCAACTGCCACCGCCACGGCAAACAGTTCTAACCTTATTCATTATATTCTTGATAAACAAGCGCTTCTATAGTATTATTGGTAATAATTGGTAGCTTGTTAGTAACAATTGTTTCATACGTTAGGGAAGCGTTGATGGTATGCTGTACGTGGTCACTTGGCATACCGGAGCGAGTAGTGAACCCGGCCCTTACATATACGGCTGGGTTTTTTGTTTATAGGATGCACGTGTTACGTGCATAACGGTAAGAGGAGTGATTGGTATTTTGCGAACGGCATTACGTAAGAGGTTAGTATCGACAGGTATAAACTCATTGCTCTTTGCGGCATGCATCATGCTCGTAATGGTATTTATGCCCGCCATAGCCCTGGCGGGTGACTGGAATAGTCTCGGACCGGGAAACAGTAAGATATATTCACTGGCAGTCTCTCCGGATGGTGCTTCGGTGTTTGCAGCATCAAACGGTGAAGGTGTGTTCAGGTCGACAGACGGCGAAACCTGGACAGCCGCCAACGAAGGGTTATCCAACCTTAGTGTGTATACGGTCGCCGTATCGCCACGGTTCGCCAGCGATTCCACCGTGTTTGCCGGCACTAACGGCGACGGTATATTCAAGTCTACCGACGGGGGCGATACCTGGGACCCTGTTAATAAGGGGCTCTCGTACCGCTACATATCCTCGATCGCAATCGCACCAACTTCAGAAGAGACGCCGACGATTTTTACCGGCACCAACGGCGGAGGCGTATATAAATCGACCGTCACAGACGACGGAACTATGGGCTGGGCTAGAATCACTGCCGGCTTACCAACCAGTGTAATAGTTCGCTCGATTGCGTTCTCCCCGGATTATGCTGCTGATTCTACCGTATTCGTCGCAGTAGCAGATACCTCGAATACGCTCGGGGAAGTATATAGATCAGCCAATGGTGGAGACAGCTGGGAGCGGGATAACAGCGACTTGGGCTTTGTAAGCGCGGTCGCCGTGTCGCCTAATTTCTCCACAGACCATACCGTATTTGCAAGCACGATACGCGGCATTTATAAATCGGTCGATGGCGGAGTCAATTGGACCAGCTGTAATACCGGCTTCGCAACGTCGTTCGCCATGTCGTCTCACTACGGGTCGGATTCGACCATCTACGCCGGCACAAATGGGGGCGCATATAAATCGACCAACGGCGGGCTCAACTGGGCGAGTGCAAGCGCAGGGCTCAACTGGATAGATCCCAAAACAGGAAACACGAAGAGTACAGTCCTCACGCTTGCCATTTCACCAGCCGGCAATGCTGTTTACGCGGGCACGTTCGGTGGCGGTGTCTTCACCACCGCAAGCCCTACCATTGACAGAACAGACAAAAAGTGGGAACTTCCGGCTGGCGGGGATTCTGGTGGACAGCCAGGCGACAACGGCTCCGGCGGCGGTGGCGGTGGCGGGGGCGGCGACTCGCAACCACCGCAAGATATCATCGTACCTAACGCCCCAACCGGCTTGAAGGCGGCGGCAATTAAAACAGAAATCGATCTTACCTGGAACGCGAATGCCGATCAGGATCTGGCCGGATACAATGTGTACCGCAGCGAGGGTTCGCTTGATCCCGTCAAGATAAACGGGAGTTTGGTAATAACACCGTCGTTTAGTGATACCCAAGTTTTGGGAAAGACCGTCTATAAATATTACGTAACTGCTATCGATAAAGCGGGTAACGAAAGCAATAAATCGGCGGTGGCAGAAGCGGCATTGACCGACGTTTTGGGGGCTGTCACGTTCTCAGACACGCCGGCCAGTGCCTGGTATAAGCCGTTTATTTCGAAGCTGGTCACCGGTAAAATCATCAGCGGCTTCCCGGACGGCACATTTAGGCCGAACGAGAGCATAACGAGAGCTGAATTTGCTAAGATGATATGCCTTGCAATGAAATGGAATGTCGTAACGCCGGCAAAATCATCGTTTACCGATGTTGCAGCCAACCACTGGGCTAGAGGGTATATTGAAACCGCAAAAGCCCACGGCGCAATCACCGGGTATCCCGATGGTACGTTCGGGCCATCTAGCAGGATTACCAGGGCGGAGATCGCTACGATTATCGCCAAAACGTTGCGTCTCGGCGCCGGTTCGACATCGCTCTGGGATGTCAAAGGCTCCTGGGCGAAAAACTATATCGGCTCATGTGTTAAGGCCGGTATAATCAGTGGCTACACGGACGGTACCTTTAAGCCCGCCGGCCGGGCGACTCGCGCCGAAGGAGCCAAGATGGTCGCAGGAACAGTCAAAGACTAGATAATCGCGAACGCGCTTGCAAATTTTCAAAATAGAAATAAACAGTGTAAACAACTCTTAGGTAGCGGCGTGATGCGATAAATATTATACATCTATATATCGGTATAAAAAAGGGCTCGACTTGGGTCCTTTTTTATAGGCAGTATGACCGGCGAGTTACCTTAATTTGCTATTTTCATCTAGCATTACCAGCTCAAATGTGCTAGCGTAATAAAAATATAGTTTTTCGTTTACCATCTTTATCAGCCACAAACTGTACACTTTATATATTTTGAGGAGGCACACAGCATAATGGAATTTGCGAAGCGGATTGACAATCTGCCACCGTATCTTTTTGCGGAGATCGACAAGAGGGTAGCTGAGAAAAAAGCACAGGGTATCGATGTTATTAGCTTGGGTATCGGAGATCCGGTCGAGCCGACGCCGAAGAATATCATCGACAAGTTGTGCGAAGAAGCGGCAAATCCGGTGAATCACCGTTATCCTTCGTATTACGGATTACCGGCGTTTCGCCACAGCATCGCCAACTGGTATAAGAAGCGTTTTGATGTTGATTTGAATCCGGATACTGAGATTCTTCCGTTGATTGGGTCAAAGGAAGGCATCGCGCACATCTATCTTGCAGTAGTCGATCCGGGCGACACAGCGCTCGTCGCCGACCCCGGATATCCGGTTTATACCACCGGTCCGATCCTTGCCGGTATTAATCCGACGCACGTGCCGTGTCTTGATAGGAACGATTTCTTGCCCGAGCTTGATGCGATTGATAAAAGCACCGCGAAAGCCGCTAAGATGTTCATGCTCAATTACCCGAACAACCCGACAAGCGCAATCGTGCAAGACGGCTTTTTCGGTGATTTAGTGAAGTGGGCGGAAGCCAATCAGGTTATTATCGCACACGATAATCCGTATTCCGAAATCACGTTCGATGGCTACGAGGCGCCAAGCTTCCTGCAGACACCCGGCGCTAAAGATGTGGGCGTCGAGTTCGGCTCGGTCTCAAAAACGTATAACATGACCGGCTGGCGTGTCGGCTGGGCAGCCGGTAATGCCCGTGTTATAGAAGCCCTTGGGCGGGTAAAAACCAATATAGATTCGGGTATCTTTAACGCATTGCAATACGCCGGTATCGAAGCGCTCGAGGGCCCGCAGGATATCATCGGCGAGATGTGCGACATCTATGCGCGCCGCCGCGATATGGTCATGGAGGCGCTCGATAAGATCGGCCTCGAAACCCGTAAGCCTAAGGCCACCATATACATGTGGGTGAAAGTGCCGGCGGGTTACACATCGGCAGGCTTCCAGAAGCTCATGCTCGATAAAGCCGGCGTTGTCATTTCCCCCGGAAACGCGTACGGCCCGTCGGGCGAGGGTTACATCAGGATTTGTCTCAGCGTCAAAGATGACCGTCTCGCCGAGGCTCTGGACAGAATTAAAAATTCGCTATAAGCTTAGTATCTAATTACTATTCAAGTAAGAAGGAGCCATAAGCCAGGGTTCAGAGGGGAAGCAACCTCTCTGCGGTCTGGCCTATGGCTCCTTAAATCTGTAAGTGGGAGAGCGAACGATATTATAGAACTTCAGGATAGACAGGCGAAACTGCCCGAGCGCGCCGTTATCGTCGGTGTTCAGCTCGGGGCGGAGTCTGAATGGGAGGCGGAGCAGTCTCTTAACGAACTCGAACAATTGGTTATAACGGCAGGCGGCGAAGTCGTGGCCCGGGAGATGCAACACCGGGACAGGCCGCACGTGCGCACATATATCGGGCCGGGCAAGGCTGAGGAGATCAATCAGCTTGCCCTGGCACATAATGCGCAGCTTGTTGTCTTTGACAATGACCTATCACCGTCACAGCAGCGAAACCTTGAAGATATTATAAGCAAAGTTAAAATCATCGACCGTACCGGGATTATTCTCGATATATTCGCCCTGCACGCCCACTCGGCTGAAGGTAAATTGCAAGTCGAGCTGGCGCAGCTCAACTATCTTCTGCCGCGCCTGCGCGGCATGTGGCAGCACCTGGAGCGCGAGAGCCAGGGCGGCGGTAGGATGTCGGACCGTATCGGTACCAGAGGCCCCGGTGAGACCCAGCTGGAAACCGACAAGCGTATCATGCGCCGGCGTATCCAACGCTTGACCGCAGAGCTTGGGACATTAAGGAATAACCGCTCGACACAGCGCAAACGCCGCCAGCGAAACAGCGTCTACAGCGTTGCGCTCGTCGGCTACACCAACGCCGGCAAATCGACCCTGCTTAATGCGCTGACCGGCGCCGATGTGCTGGTAGAGGATAAGCTCTTTGCGACGCTCGATTCGACCACGCGAAAGCTCAACGTCGACCACCAGAAGCGTGAAATCGTCATCTCCGATACGGTCGGCTTTATCAAAAAGCTACCGCACCAACTGGTTGCCGCCTTTAGATCGACGCTTGATGAGGTGCAGCTCGCAGACTTGTTACTGCACGTCGTGGATGCGAGTGCCGAGCAAATGGATGAGCAAATTGTGGCGGTCGAAGACGTCTTAAAAGAACTTGGTGCTGAAGATAAACGGCAAGTTCTTGTCTTTAACAAGATCGATTTAATCAGTGAGAGCGAACAGCTGCGGTTAAGGAAAGTCTACCCGGAAAGCATCCTGGTTTCGGCCGCAAATTGTATCGGTCTCGACGGCCTTCGCGAGGCAATCGCCGAGCAGATTCGTAAAAGCTCGGTACGCTTACACCTTAAGGTACCGTACTCGCGCGGTGAGGTGCTGCAGCGCCTGCATAGCGTCAGCCTTATCGTCTCGGAAGAACATACCGAGGACGGCACCAATATTGTAGTCGATGTCCCTCAAGCCGACGTCGACGATTACGCGTCGTTCATGGTCGACGCAAGTACACCGGTTGATTCGTAGGTTACATGGCAGCCCAGTTGGGAACAACAGCTTTAGAGTAGCTATAAAAGCACTCATTTCGCGCCGGGCGGTGTACTGTGACGCTATCGAATGTTTTCAATATCATTGGGGTTGCGATACTTGCGTATGGGGCCTTAGGAAGCGTCTACACATTCATTATATCTCGCTCCAAGGCTTCAAGCGGCAGCATAGGCGACATCAACACTTCGCGCAGATTCATCGTGGAGCGAATAATCTTAAGCCTCGACTTCTTCGTCGGCGCAAACATCATCCGAACGGTAAACGAGCTTGATTTCACTGACCTCGGTCTTCTTGCGGGAATCGTGACCATTCGAATTGTGCTCGCGTACTTTCTAGAGCGCGAGCTGACAGAACGCTTACCCGAGTAGTTGTTCCATCAAGTGGATACCGGATATTTATTGGGCTGGCTAG
Organism: Candidatus Aquicultor sp.; assembly: GCA_036504445.1. Classification (NCBI taxonomy): domain Bacteria; kingdom Bacillati; phylum Actinomycetota; class Candidatus Aquicultoria; order Candidatus Aquicultorales; family Candidatus Aquicultoraceae; genus Candidatus Aquicultor; species Candidatus Aquicultor sp. The sequence continues at coordinate 60,448 of DASXVE010000015.1, read as the reverse complement.
AACTTGCGCATGAGGCCGACAACTTTGCCCAAGACCTTTGCATCCGGCACAATAATGGGCTCCATTGCGCTGTTCTCGGGTTTCAGTACGATGTGGTCGCGCTTCTTGAAGAAACGCTTCACCGTCGCTTCGTCGTCGATCAACGCTACGACAATCTCGCCATCATGGGCGGTGTTCTGCTGGCGGATGATTATATAATCGCCGTCGAGGATGCCGGCTTCAATCATGCTGTCGCCTTTAACGCGAAGCATAAAAGAGCTTTCGCTGGCGAGCTCCGACGGCACGGCGAAGTTGTCTTCGATGTTTTCCTGCGCCAGGAGAGGCAGACCGGCGGCGACGCGGCCGACTAACGGCACGTTATGCACCTTGCCGGGCATTATGCCTTTATCACTTAGGCGAAAATCGGTAACTTCAAGGGCACGCGGCTTGGTGGGATCACGGCGAATATAACCCTTGCGCTCGAGCGCTGCAAGATGACTGTGTACCGTTGAGCTCGATGTAAGGCCGACCGCATGGCCGATCTCACGAACCGATGGTGGATACCCCTTCTTATTGATCTCTGAAAGGATAAAATCAAGGATTTGCCGCTGCCGCTGCGTCAATGGATGCTGAGGCATAATTTCCTCCTTAAGAGCGTTCGCCCATAGTATAAGTGACCCAAAGCCGGTCAGGTTAAATGTATCATAAAGATTCCCCGGTTGCAAACACCCGTTCGATACTAATACGTCACTACAGCTTAAAGGTACAGTAATATGCACACTAAATCGTGCGTATGAGGATGATCGGCAAAATTGGGTATATGCAATTGTAAAGTGCGAGCTTGTGGTTGCTGTAGATACGTAGGAAAAGGAAGGTGACGTTTTATGATGGCCATGCGAAGAAGAGCCAAGCTTATATCGCCGAAAAGAGAGCTGCCGTTGTTTTTGCAAATCGCTATACCTGGGGCTCTGATCAGCTATATTATAGTATGTTCCGCCTTGATTGCGCGAAAACACGGTAAAAGCCCGTATATATACGGGCTTCTTTCAGTTGTATCGCCGATCAACTTGATCATATTAGGCTATTGGGCGTTCTCGGATTATGAATCGGATGCGTGGAGGGAAGCGCGAGGCGACTAGCTCGATGCCCGGCATTTCTGCTATCCTGTACAGGTAGATCTGTGGACAAACGGCTGTGATGGTTGTTTTGCGGTCAAACCTGAGTGCTTTTGCGGTTAGATACGAATTGTTAGGCGGAAAATAGTTGCTCGTATATCTTACCCTCGGTTCGACACTTCTTTTTATATCGGCCGCATGGCCACCGTATAACGTCTATATTGCCGATGCGCTCGTGCGCAAAGACCGGCTCACCGTAGTGCTTATCGTTCTTGCGGCGTTTTTCGGGCTCATGGTGCCCACAACGGTTATCGTAGCCGGGGCATCGCTCGCATCAATACCACTGGGAAAAATCGGTGGCGCTTTCGTGCTGTTCACGGGCATTAGGATGTTTTTTAAACACCCGGAAAGTGAAGTAAAGACAGGGGAAGAAGCACGCACAAAGACCAACCGCGAGGCAATTGTAACCTCGCTACTGATCTCGATGGTGCCCGGAATCTACGCGGTCCTCGCAGCCGAAGGCATTACCAAACACGACCTTTTGCAGACGGTAATCGTCTTTATTTGCGGCCCTACGGGCGTCTTGCTCGGCGGCTTGCTTCTCGCTTACGGCATTCGTTTTATCAACCTGCCCATAGACAAAATCGGCGGCGTCCTCATCGTGCTCATCAGCTTAAAGATGATGTTTTTCTAGGATTCATCCGGCTATGAGTGTTAACTCCTCTTTTTGGATATACTGTTTACAGAGCAATCGCTATTTACGGAGGGGTATCCATGAAACGAATTGTCTGCATTTTTTTAATTATCGCATCGGCTGTTGGTATAACCGTTGCCCTTGCATCCTGCAGCAGGGTTGTCGTCGGTTCGGGTAACGTAGTCGAGACAACGCGCGACGTCAAAGACTTCACCAGGATATCGCTCTCGGGCAGCGGTACTCTCAATATCACACAAGGGGATACTGAATCGCTGCGCATTGAAGCTGAAGAGAATATCCTGCCCGAAATCAAGACGACGGTTCGGGGCGGCGAGCTTCACATCGCTATTAACGATACCCGCTCGGTAGTGACCCCAACGAAACCTATAAACTATTTCGTCACGGTAAAGGATCTACGAGCGCTGCAGTTATCCGGCTCCGCCAAGGCTAAAAGCGGTCGCATACGCACCGATGACATGGATATCGCAACGAGCGGATCGGGCGATGTCACGATGGAACTCTACGCGGATTCGCTAACCGTGAACGGTTCAGGATCGAGCGCGTTTACGATATCCGGGCGAGTCGGCAGCCAGAAAATCTTAATCAGCGGCTCGGGCTCATACACGGCCCCCGACCTCTTCAGCACCTCGTGCGATGTGGATATCAGCGGATCGGGGAGCGCGAAGGTCAGGGTGAGTAAAAACCTGGATGTCCGGGTTAGCGGGAGCGGTGAAGTCGACTATATCGGCGAGCCCACGGTTAATGAGAATATTTCCGGCTCGGGTAAGGTTACCAAAATCAGGTAGTAATGCCGTCTAAATCCTCACCATCATATGTATTCCGGCAGCTACGAAAGAACGATTTTGGATATAAAGAGTCTGCTTATGTCGCCTTGCATGAAAGGTGGGTGCTATGCGGACTTTGATCCTGACAGTACTTGTCATGCTTTTGGCGGCCGGCGGGGGAGGGACGCTGACGTCGTGTTCGGGCAGCATCCCCGGCTCGGGGCATGTCGTGACCGAGGAGCGGGACGTCCAGGCATTTAATGAAGTCTTGTTAGCCGATGCCGGCCGCATCACCATAGTTAAAGGGGATAAAGAATCGCTCACCGTCAAGGCTGAGGACAATATACTGCCTGAGATACTAACGAGTGTTAAGCAAAACCGGCTCACCATTCGCTTTAAGAAGTGGGACGGCGATACATTGAGAATACGGCCGACTAAGCCGGTCACATTTATTGTGACCGTAAGGGAGCTCCGCGATATCAAGCTGATAAACGAGGCGCAGGTTTCCAACTAATTCTCCCATATCCTACCATTTAGTATTATTCCAGCTCATGAGCCTGCCAGATTATACCATAAACGAAGGACAAGCGACCGCTTGAAATTTTTTGACTATGCTACCCAGCGATAACAACACTGCCGTAAAATTTTCTTTCAAATATTGTTTAAAGCCCCAATATGTAGTGGTATACTATGTTTACACACGCAATATGTTGTGGAAAACCTGTGGATAACTCAAGTGCAAAGGTGCAAGTTTGAAGTGCCCTTACTGCGGTTATCATGACTCGAAGGTAGTAGATTCAAGGGGTAATGAGACCAACGCCGTAACACGAAGAAGGCGTGAATGCCTCGAATGCGGTAAGCGTTTTACGACCTTTGAGCGAGTCGAAGATATACCGCTTACGGTTATCAAGAAGAACGGCTCTCGAGAGCCGTTTAGCAGAACGAAGCTGCTCGACGGTGTCTTAAGAGCGCTCGTAAAACGGCACGTAGCACGAGAGAACGCAGAGCAAATGGTCGATGATATAGAAGGCAATTTGCGAAATGAGTTCAGCTACGAAGTGACGTCGAGAGAGTTAGGTGACCGAGTACTTAAAGCACTCAAAGAAGTTGATAAAGTAGCCTATATTCGCTTTGCCTCTGTTTATAAGGAGTTTAAAGATCTAGAAGAATTCACACAGGAGTTGAAGAATCTGAAGTAGCATTTATCGAACTATAATCAACGCTTTTATATCGTAGTTTTATAACACTATACATAGCAGCAGTTTTTCCAGAGCACTTAGCTGCGCAGCACCGTACATAGCCCACAAACAGGGGCGAAGCGAGTTTTAAACCAGTAGATGTTCGAGTAGAAGAAGCAGTATACAAGGGGGTTCTAGCTATGTCCGATTTCATTACAACGGCTGAGGCTGAAACGGATTCTATCGATACAGCGAAGCCTATGCGGATAATAAACGTCGTAAAGACCTACAGTGAAGAGCGGAGCGGGGATGCAACTGATATAGCTCTCCTCGTCAGCACACACTCGAAGTCAGAGATCAACATATGGAATAAAGCTAAGATCGTTGATTCACTCATTAAGGAAATCGGCGCCGGCGAAGCCCTCGCCGATGAGATTGCCAGCACCGTTGAGAAAAAGCTCTTCGACAGCAACTTCAGCTCTGTTACTACAAGCATTATTAGGGAGCTCGTCGACCTTGAGCTTCTGCAGCGCAACCTGACCATAATGCATAAAAAGCATTCACACCTCGGTCTTCCGATGTACGATGTCGAGGAGATCATCATGAATGCGAATAAAGAAAACAGCAATACCACGCACAACCCGGAATCGATAAACCTTACGCTTGCTGAGACGATCCTTAAAGAGTTCGCGCTCAGGAAGGTATTTGCCGAAGATGTGGCGCTTGCACACATGATGGGCGATATTCACCTACACGATCTCGGCTTTATCATCCGCCCGTACTGCGGCGGCCACTCGCTCGAATACATCAAAAAATACGGCATCTCGCTACCGAACATCACGAGCACATCAAAGCCGGCCAAGCATGCCGAAGTGCTCGTCGGGCACATGGTTAAGATGGCCTCCACACTGCAAGCTCATTATGCCGGCGCTGTCGGCTGGGAAGCGGTCAATATGTTCTACGCGCCGTTCCTAGTAAACAGAAGCTATGAAGAAATCAAGCAGCTTGCGCAGATGCTTATCTACGAGTTTAACCAGCTCGCGGGCGCACGCGGCAGCCAAGTCACCTTTACCGATTTTAACCTGTACTGGAATATCCCACGCCACTTCGCCGATACACCGGCGGTTGGCCCGGGCGGCCAGTACACCGGCAAAACATATAAAGCGTATGAGAAAGAGGCACAGGCGTTCCTCAAGGCAATGTTCGAGGTCTATCTTGAGGGCGACGCCAACGGCAAGACGTTCGTCTTCCCGAAACCGCTTCTTCACATCAATGAAGACTTCTTTAGGACCGAAGGGTGGCAAGAATTCCTTGAGCTCGCATGCCTCGTCGCATCGAAGCAGGGCATTACCTACTTTGTCTTTGACCGCGGCGACGAGGTAACGGTTAGCCAATGCTGCCGGCTCAAACTCAAACTGGGTGAGGAAGACCTCGATGAAGCAAAACGCCCCGAGATGATGCGCTTCTCGGCGCTGCAAAACGTCACCATCAACTTGCCGCGAATCGCGTACAAGGCGACCGGCAACGATGAGCTTCTTTTCTCCGAACTCAACCGTACGTTGGAGCTGGTTGCAAAGGCGCACGTCCAGAAAAAGGCGTTCATCAGCGAGCTCATGGAGCTTGGCACCGCAGGCCCGCTTGCAATGCTAAGCGAAGCCCAGGATGGTAAGCCGTACCTGAGAATGAACCGCCTTACGTATCTGTGCGGCCTCTTAGGCTTAAATGAGTTAGTGCAGACCCACATAGGCCAAGAGCTACATGAGTCGCCTGAAGCGCTCAAATTCGGGCTTAAGGTCGTCTCGCATATGAATCTCAAATGCAAACAACTCTCGGAACAATATGGAATTAAGCTCGTGCTCGAAGAGTCGCCGGCCGAGTCATCAGGCTACCGTCTTGCAAAGCTCGATATGAAGTACTATCCCGAGCAGACCAGGCGCGTAATCAAGGGCAGCTTCGAGAACAACGAGTACTATTACACAAACAGCATTCATCTCTCTGTTGAGGCGGATGTCGATTATATCGAGCGTGTTCGCAAACAGAGCCTGTTCCATCCGCTTATCGATGCGGGTGCGATCATCCATATCTGGCTTGGCGAACATGAGCCGTCAGCAAAATCGCTTGAGAACTTCGTCATTAAGACGTTTAGAAGCACCCATGCCGAGCAGATTGCGTTTAGCCCGGAGTTCACCGTGTGCGAGGCATGTCACCGCACCTCAAGAGGACTATCTGAGGTATGTCCGAGTTGCGGTTCAGAAGATGTCTACGGTATTACCCGTATCGTCGGCTATTTCTCAAAGATCCCTACCTGGAATAAAGGTAAGTCCGGCGAACTCAAAGATAGAGTCAGAACCGATCTGGTTACCGAAGCTATCTCCGGTAACGGCCACGGGTGTTAGTAAATAGTTGAAACGGGCGGAGTACCGCACTCCGCTCAAACTTTAAATGTTGCAGTGCCTAAAGCACCAGTTACAGCCTCAAATCACAGTATTACTAGTTATTATGGAGGAAGCAGGAACGATGTCAGAGAAAGTGAAAGTATTTTGGAAAACCGATTGCCCAAAATGCCCGGCTGCAAAAGCAATTGTTCAGGGTTCTGGCAATGCTGAGCTCTTCAACCTCGATGAGGTCGACGGTTTGGCCGAAGCTGCGTTTTACGGCGTACTCTCAACACCATCGATCGTAATCACCGACGGTACCGGCCAGGAGGTGGCTGCGTGGCGGGGCGAAATCCCGAGTAGACAGGATATTGCACAATGGCTGCGAAACTAGTCGCAAATTCCTTTGGTATTAAAGGAATCGTCCCAACAAGCATGCTTGATTGGGACGGGCATTTAGTTACAACGATATTTTTAGGCGGTTGTAATTTGCGCTGTCCGTTTTGTCATAACCCATCGCTTATCGACGGGGGAGATAAGGCCGACATACCGCTTGAAGTGCTGTTTCGCAATTTTGAGGCCAAGCAAGGCTGGCTCGATGGCGTATGTGTATCAGGCGGTGAACCTACGCTCAGCGATAGTCTTCCCGAGCTGCTGGCCTATCTAAAAGACCTTGCTCCCAAGGTAAAACTCGATACCAACGGAACACAACCGGATGTACTACGAGGCCTGATCAATGAGGGCCTGGTCGACATGGTTGCAATGGATATAAAGACGAGTTTTAAAAACTACGCGAAGGCGACACGGGTTGGTGATTTCACGGACAGGGTGAAAGAAAGTATTACGCTGCTCGTTGAAGCTGAGAGCAGGGGAGTCATAGCCGTAGAGTTCAGAACAACGGTTGTACCGACCATCGTCAGCCACGATGATGTTATTGAAATAGCAGCGTACCTCAAAGAGGTAGGGGCAAGCCGTTATTACTTGCAGCAATTTAAACCCAAAGAGGTCCTTGCTGCGGAATATAGCACGATTAAGCCTTATGATGCAGAGTTCTTAGCGTCGCTGGCAAATGAAGCATCGGCGTTTCTGCCGACAAGCGTTCGCGGTTAGTTATTTATAGACAGAGCTATTGGCGCTCTCCGAATAAGCCCTGGCACAGCCATATGCCGGGGCTTATCGTTACCTATAACCCTGCCGACTAAGTTTCGTCGCATGCCAACCTTGCCGCTTAAAGTTTTCTCTGGCGGATGATGTACTGCACATCATCATCGTTAAGCGCAGGATCATCTGCAATCTTTACACAGTAGGTGACAGGCTCTCCGCCTTTCTTGCCGGCAACCAGCTCCTCTGAATGTTCGAGAAGGGGTGCTACTTTACTTACCCGTATAATAACGCCCTCTTCAGGATTGTAGTAAACACCGGGCTCTCGCATGCACTGGTCAAGACTTAATTCGTTTGCCATACCTTATCCCACCTCCACAACTATCTTTACCCTGTGAGTGCGATGAGTAACGACGGCTTATAAGAAGAGTCCGGGCAATAAAAGAGACCCGCATGAAAGCGGGTCTCTTTGGTGTTTTGTATGTTGTGCACACAATCGCTGTGCGCTTTTGTTATTGATTACTTGTTAGTTTTTGCAAGTAATTCCTTGTAAGTTACAGCTAACGTCTTACGGTAAGCCTCTCAGGAGAAGCTCGTCGTTCATGTTGTCAGCCGGGTTGTTGATATCATCCGTATGGTTAGATGTGCTTGTAGCACCCCAAACCGTCGGGTTGTGGCAGTCTAAGCAAACGCTGTCAAGGTCATGTGCCTTGATACCGTTGCCGAAGACACCGGTTCTTGCCTGGCCAGCAGTGATTACGCGAGGTGCGCCAGCAGTGTTGCTGACACCTTGCGGATCGATACCGAACAGATCGTCTTTCAGCATCTTCCAACCGAGTGTACGGTGTGGCCAGCTCAAGCCGTCGTCGGAACAAGCTGCGTTGGTGCTAGAAACACCACTGCTTGCTCTCCAATCTGTTGTTGACCAGTCAACCGTACGCGAATTCTTGTACATATTTGCGGTCGTTGACAGACCGCCGAAAGATGTACTCGTATTCACTTGTGCCATCTGGTTATCCAAGCCGGTTGATGTAATGAACGGATCGTAGGTAGTGAGGCGATAGTAGCTATCGACTGCGGACGGAGTAGCCCATGAGAACATCGGGTTACCCGGATCGGCTTGGTTACCCATTGCGAACATCTCGGCAAACAGGTAGCTGATGCCGGCGCGGTGGTTATCCGCAGCCGCGCTCGCTGTCGTGGTGGTAACACCGTCGCCAGGGCTTGTCGGGTCGTCATTGTGGCAAGCACCGCAGCCGGTCGAGCCTTTGTGGCAGTTACGGCATTTCGGGCCCATATCGTACCCATCTTCTGGATTGAACTCCATGGTACGGCCGCAGTGACGTGATGACTCATCGTGGCCATAGCCGATGTCGTACGAACCCTTCCAGTCTGAAACATTACCAGTTACGGTAGTGCTAATGCTGTTGCCAGTGTTATCACCGGTGACAGTCTGACCGCGGAGTGCGCGATCCTCACTGAACAGCGGAGCTGCTACAGTTGAGAGACCAGCGTTACCGTCGTGGCAGTCTGTGCAGAACTCATCAATCATGACGGATTTACAGAACGGGTTGCGGACATTGTAGCCATACTGTTTTGGATCGAAGGTCACAGCCGGATTCGCCATGCCCAACGGATTGGTTACGCTCTGAGCGCCAAACCCAAACATCTGAGTGGTCTCGAGCATAGCCGCGCTACCGATAGGTGTATTCCAGTTAATCGGAACTTTGTTAACCGGGTATGACTTGGTTGCATCGAACTCGTTAAGAGCAAAACCGAATTTGCCATCTGAATAGACGCTATCCGGAATCTCAGCACCAGCTGCGATGTCAACGTTGGCATCTTTCACCTTAGTAGAAGCACCAAGAGAGTCAAACTCTGCAAAAGGTGCAAGTGCGCCCGTTGTATAACTTGGTAGGCCATTAATCGCACTGCTTAACGACCATACATCAACAGGAACATTGGTGTATGCGCGTGATGCGATCTCTTTGTCCGGGTCCTTGATAAGGAGCCAGCTACCTGCAAGGTAGTATGGTTTTGCCTTATTCGGAAGCGGACCGCCGAGAGCCGGTACCCATGCGAGCTTTGGATCAGCTGGGTCCATGCTGGTCTGAGCGAAGCCCTTGCCGCCTACAGCAAACATGTCGTGGCCTGGGTTACCGATATTATAAACGTTACCGCTTACAAGATCAACGATCGATTGGATCGGCTCGCCGTTTGCATCGAAACCGATCATACGTGCCGGGTTAGCGTGCGGGCTGTGGCAATCGAAGCATGAGAATCCACCCATGTAATAATTCGGCGTAAATGCCGGATAGGTATCGTCTGGTGCTTTCCACTTGCCGCTGTCAATACCGTAGCCCATGGTGTGACCGACGTTATACTCCTCGGTGTAGAGGTCATTGTTGTCCATTTGAATGTTGTAGCCTGAGCCTGCGCCGGTACCGTGGCACCAATCACATGCCTCAAACCTTGTGTCGGAGCGCAACAATTTGAACTTACCTGCTGCACGGTGGACTGCGTGGCACTCACGGCAACGGTGTGTTGAAGTGAGGTAGCCGCCGTGTGGGCCTGACTGGAAGACTGGTTTTTGCATTGTAGCAACGGACTCTTTTACACCGTCACTGTTCGTATCAACAAGCATGCCGCTCATTCCATAGCCAGTAAACATGTTGGTTATGGCATTAAGGAAGTACGGGTTGATCGGGAACGTTTTCGGTGCAGCTGTGCCTGCCATCTTACCGGTCTCTACATAGTCCTGTGAGTCATTGTAGTTGTAACCATCAATACCCATGGTGTACGGGCTGTTCCAGGTGCCGTATACGTGGGTACTGAGGCCGTTGCCTCCGCCGTATGGAGCAAAGACGGTAGTTGTTGTTACTAAACCCTGCTCATAGTACTTATAATCCTTTACACTTAACGGATTTGCAGTATCACTAGCGACAGGGGTGTAGGTGTTGGCAACGATGTTACCTTTGCCGGGTAATGCGTTCGTGTGGCCAGGCAGTTGGTTTTCTTCCTGCACAGCAAGTGCTGCAGTGCTCATCGCAAAGAGCATCGCGATAGCCATTAAAATGACTAAGCCTTTTTTCATGTGTTTCACCTCCTTTGAGGTTAAGATAGGGGTTTTTGTTTTTCTCAAAGTATTCCACCTCCTTTCGCGATAGGATAAAGCGCTTAAGCCGTATGGCTCGGTAAACAGTTTATGGTGCTATTAAGGGCTGCATTGTAGAGTGGAATGTTGACTTCCGTATTTCATGTGCCGTTTAGCACAGCGCATGAAGACTACGTTTGGCTTCTCAAGGTTCTCTCGTTTGTCATATATCTAAGCCATATAGGCGGTTCTTTTAGTGTGCCGCTAGTAAAAGCCGAAAACAGTTGATGACACCTATCCGTATTCGCTTGGCAGCAAATAAACCTAGCGGCACAATATATATTAATAGCTAATAGTTATTATAAGTTATTGTAAAGATTAGTCAAGGGTTTGTTGTCAAATTTTTCACAATAAAGTAAGGACAAAGAGGGGAGTGTTTGCGCTTAACGGTATTTAACGGAGAAATAGCATCTAAATAATGAATAAGAATCACTAATACACATAATATGATATCTTTTTTTATGAGATGATGTCGTGAGTACCTACCTATAAGGGCTCAACACTTTCTGATACCATAGTGTCTAATATCAAATAGCAACACACAACAGAGGAGGCACTAGATTGCGCATTAATATCAAAATGCTTGATGCAGATATGCCAGCGCCGGAATATGCTCACGAGGGAGACGCCGGTTGCGACCTGCGCAGCCGGATCGATCAGATCATTCCACCGGGGGAGCGGGCGCTTATACCATCGGGCGCAGCTATTGCAATACCAGATGGTTATGCGGGTTTTGTACAACCGCGAAGCGGGCTTGCGCTTAAACACGGGATCAGCATTGTCAACACACCCGGGCTTATCGACAGCAAATACAGGGGAGAGATCGGCGTCATTATCATTAACACCGATACATCAGCTCCTTTTGAGATACGGCGTGGGGACAAGATAGCCCAGCTCGTTATCCAGAGGGTAGAGCAGGTAACATTTAACGTCGTTGATGAGCTTGATGACACCGTTCGGGGTGCGGGTGGTTTCGGTAGTACCGGCGTATAACGCTCAGCTACCGAATGATATAAAGCGCGCATCTATACGATAAGCCGTGTCATATACGAGAGGATTAAAGTTTAAGACATTAGAAGGAAATCTCTAATCTATAGTGTAATATTGAGATAACAAGTATTTTATGCGGTTGGCAAATATTTCTCACATTTTCCGCCAATAAGGAGGTTGAGGCAGGAGGGCTGTATCAATAAGGAGGCGTAGTATGGCTAGAGCATGTACGCAAACTGAACTAGAAACATTCCATCAAGACGTCGAGGCTATAACACAAATTGTGAGCCTCGACGATGCCAAGACCAAGCTCGTTGAAAAATTTATGGCTGACCCGGTGTTCCGGGCAAAAGCAGAAGAGAACAGAGCAGTGTTTATGCCGTTTCTAGATAAATTGCCGTCTACGTGGGTTATGACAAGATTTCTCCGTATATGCGATGAGGCATTAGCGGAGCTTTAAATGTCCGAAGAGTAGAGGTGTGTTGGAATCAGCCCCACCTGCTTATATCTACTAAACCGCGGTGTCGAACACCGCGGTTTTTCTTTTCCCGCATGCAACCGCTTTGCCATCACACCCCTTGCAGCAGCAATCTCAACACTCCGATATCTAACGGCGATCAGCCGCACTGCGACCATCCATGTTAATAAAAGCTGCTAGATAGGAATAATGTCTGCATGGATTACGAGGAGCTTTACGAGTTAATTCAGGTAGCTAAAGGCGACATCCCGGCTGAGTTCGTGCTTAAAAACGCCGAGATCGTTAATGTGCTAAACGGCGCATTCGACACCGCCGATATTGCCATTCATAAAGGGATCATCGCCGGGATAGGCCGGTATAAAGGAATGTACGAGCGCGATTTGCAGCGATCAATCGTCGCTCCGGGCTTTATCGATGCCCACATGCACATTGAAACATCGATGCTGCGGCCTGAGGCCCTCTCCGTTGAGCTGATCAAGCATGGTACCACAACTGCAATCGCCGATCCGCACGAGATCGCCAATATCGCGGGTCTGACGGGCGTTAACTACCTGCTTAAAGCAACCCGGGACGTACCGATCGACTTTTTTTTCACCGCCCCATCAAGCGTGCCCTCAACACCGGCAGAGATAGAAACAACGGGCGCCTCTATCACCAGAGATGATATATCGATGCTCCTGTCCAATCCGGCGTTTATCGGATTAAGCGAAGTTATGGATATTGCCGGCATCATGTCGGGTCGGCCGGAGACGCTCGAGAAGATACTGGCTGCCGCGGCCGACCCGATCGACGGGCACGCCCCACAGCTAAAAGGGAAGCGCCTCAACGCCTATCTCGTTGCGGGCCCGACAACCGATCACGAAAGCACCGAGCTCAACGAGGCGCTCACCAAGATTGCCCGCGGCATGTTCCTAATGATCCGCGAAAGCTCGGTCGCCAAAAACCTCGACGCACTTCTGCCCGCTGTAAACTACTTTGCGGCAAGGCGGATGTGCGTGGTAACCGATGACCGCAGCCTGACCGATATCATCGAGGAAGGTCACGTCGACCACATTATTCGCAAAGCGATCTCACGGGGAATCGATATACGGCTCGCCCTGCAGATGGCGACACTAAACCCTTCGCAGCACTACGGTCTGCATGATCGCGGTGCCGTTGCGCCCGGCAGGATCGCTGATCTTATCATCCTCGAAGATCTAACCGAGGTATATATCCGAACGGTAATAAAAAACGGTGTGGTCATCTATGATATCGGCCAGGACCTGCAATTTATAGAGACGTACACGCCGCCGATTACATTGAAGAACAGCATCTTTGCCGACAAGGTTGAGCCGCGAGATTTCGCTCTTCCCTCTAGCGGCAAACAGATAAGAGCAATAAAAGTAATCCCGAACGAAATTGTTACCGAGGAAGCGGTTATCCCAACCCCGGCTCTTGCCGACATGGTAACCGCCGACCGCAACAGGGATATTATAAAGATAGCCGTAATTAACCGCTACAACCGCCAGGTTAAGCTTTCGCTCGGCTTGCTGCAGGGCTTTGGGTTGAGCAGGGGTGCGCTCGCATCGAGCGTGTCACATGATGCGCATAATATAGTAGTTGCCGGGGTTAACGATGAAGATATGGCAAACGCGGTAAATGCCGTTATCGACATGCAAGGCGGTTTGGTTGCGGTAAACGACGGCGCAATACTGGCAACACTGCAACTTCGCATAGCCGGCCTCATGTCGGAAGGGGAGAGCGATGAGGTTTACGACAACCTCAAGGCCATGCAGAAAATCGCGCGCGATCTTGGCACCCAGCTGAGCGACCCGTTTATGACCCTTTCGTTTTTAACGCTGGCAACCGTACCCTCACTTAAGATTACCGATAAAGGTCTTGTCAACTCAACATCAGGCGAGCTGGTGCCGCTTTTCTTGTAAGAAGAAAGGTAAGCCGGTGCCGTCTCAACACGGCACCGGCCATATTTTTATGTCTCGAACCATTGTGCGCTTTACTGTAATTAGTTGTTATTAGATCCGTCAGATTCTTGATTGCCATCCGCTTGATTCGATTTTTGTCTAGTATCCGGCTTGCTCACTATGGCACCTTGAGCAGGGCTCATGTCGCCACTGTGCTTGATTCCGCTGGTAGCATGCGTATCTTGATTGTTTCCGTGCTCACCGTCCGATACGCTGCTCTCGTCTACATTATTGTTGTGGCCGTTGTTGTCGCCGCTCTTTATCTCGGCATTATAGACGCTTCCTTCATCAACATTGCCGGCGTTGCTCTGGTCAACATTATCGGCGTTTCCCTCGTCCTTGTTATTATTGTTGCCGTCAGATTCGCCATCTATACTAACGCCAAGTTGTGCTCCCAGGTTATCGAGCTTTGGATTTGTCGCGATGGCGTCTTTTACCTTGTTCAATGCATCCGCCTCGGAAAGGCCGGTCTTCTTGAGTTCGACAAGCGCCTCGGCAACTTTATCGATTCGATCGAGACTCGGGTCGACCTTTAGCGCCTCCTTGAGTGCGGTGATAGCTGCTTGTTCGCTGATGCCGCCCTCTACCATATGCATGAAAGATTCTGCAACGCTTCCGAACCCTTCATCGAATGCCGTCTGAGAGACACCCGGCTCATTTCTTAGGCCGAATAATGTGTTAATCGTCTCCCGAGATACGTTGGCCTTAACCAGGTTGGCATATGATTTTGGCAGAATTCCTTGTTTGCTTGCCTCGCTATATAACTCGTCGCTCACAACGATGCTTTCTACACTCGCCTGCAACTTATCCTTGGCAAGACGGTCTTTAACCAGGTTGCGGGCAGATTCGGCGATTCCGCCGAGAGCTTTCGTGTCAGCGCCCGGGGCAGGGTGTAGGGCGATTATTATCTCAGCATCTTTCTTAACAAAACCTCCGGCTATAATATTACCGGTGATTTCCTGCAGGGCTTGCTCTACCGGCATATTCTGCACATCGACGCTGGCAATAATGGTTTTGCCGTCATTGTTAAGGGCTTTTAGCCCTACGACCTTATTGTCCTTATCGAGTGCGAGCTGCAAAGCGGGGTTGACTTGCAGGGTAAGATAGGCAGCTGGCTTGGCGCTAACGGCGAACGATTGAAATGCGAAAACCACAATAAACAATGGTACAAGCGCCATAGCAATCTTCCAAGCATGTGATTTCATAAAAATCAAACCTCCAAATTCCTTAATCGCTGACCAAAATCCCATGCCTTTCGCCGGTTGGAAGTGACCGGTATTAAGCAGCGCTTGTTTTAAGTGTTGCTTACGAACCGGCATTTCAAGATCAGGGCGCTCAAGGCTTTCAAGTTTTTCGATCAATTCATCTTTTTTCATGCTATCGACCTTCTTGTACATATAATGCTTCTGTTTCCAAAAGGTTGCATGTTTGGCGCTCTTGGTGGTGGTTTTTTCTCAATTTTTCTAAGCCCCTGTGTAGCAATGACTTAACCGTGCCTTCAGATTTACCTAAGATTTGGCTTATTTCCTTAATTTGTTTTTCTTCAAAAAAGCGTAAAACGATAACTTCTTGGTAGTTGATTGGTAGCTCGCTGATTTTTTGCCGATAAAAGAGAAATTCCTCGTGCCTATGCAAGGCATCCTGAGCCTCGATATACTCGGCCTCCAAATCATTGGTTGAAGCGGGTACGGAATTTCCCGTTTCAATAAGCTCATCTAAAGAGACCGCGTTGTAGCGACCTTTTCTGTAGTAAAGCCTAATTTCATTAGTGGCGATCTTATATAGCCAGGCAGAGAAGGGGATGTTTCGCCACTGGAATCTCCAAAGGTTCGTCAATGCCTTGAAGAATGTTTCGGACGTGATATCTTGAGCGACTCCGATATCGCCTGTTCTATGCACGACATAGTTGAATATCTGTTTGAAGTACTGGTCGTAGAGGTGACCGAAGGCAACCGGACTTTTTTGCGCCTGTTTTACCAGCTCTTTTTCCTGATTAATATCCACGCATATGGCTCCTATTGCTGGGTCGCTTTTGAAAGCACTGTCTAACATGTAGGAATTGGCAACCACAAGGTTTAAAATCGCTTCATATTATAACGTAGGTCATTAAAGAAAGTATCGGCTAAAAGCATATTTACTTAAGTATCATGTCGCAGATTCTTCCGAGGATAGAGGGGCATCTTAAACCGCCCTTAAACATCATGTTGTGGGTAAGTGATAACAATTCTTTACTGGTTTATCCTTGTTATGCTTGAGCCAATAGGCTATAAGACCAAGTTGGACAGATAAAATGTATTAGCTGCACGGTTATCGCGGAGCACTGGCACCGCGAAGGGAATTGCAGGAGTCGCTCTCGGCCGGTCTTTCCTGATACGCGCTGTCGATGATATAGGGAAGAGTGGTGGGCTATCATGCTGCCCTGGTTATCTCCGATCGGTTGGTCGCGCCTCACCCGCGCCTTCGCAGGCGAACGATGGGCGGTCTTTGGGCTCGCCGTCGGTGCTGTTGTGGTCCGGATGTTCACAATCTTCGTGCTACTTGCCGTCGCTGGGTTGGCCGGTTTCCGACGACGTGATGTTGTTTAGAGCGCACAAAGATACAAGGGAAATGGCTTCATCCTGCCTCACAATCTTTGCCCCTTGATTGTAAACGAGAATATGCGATATCATAATTTAAACACTGTTTAAATCTGTTTAATATTCCCAAATAAATCATATCGCCTTAGCGTGGGAGATATAGAATGAACCAGATTGCCGAGAAAAAGTTATCGACCAAAGATACCATCCTTAAAATCACACTGGATTTGATTAAAGACGAAGGGTTTGAGGCAGTCACAATCCGCAAGATAGCAGCAAAAGCCAATATCAATGTAGCTCTTATCAATTACCACTTCGGTTCCAAGGAAATTCTTCTGAATGCGGCGGTAGCGGCTTTATTGGATACGTTTCGCGAATGCTTCGATTTGTTAGATGAAACGACGGTTCCTCCAAAAGAGCGCCTGCAACGCTTCTTAACTAGATATGCCCTGTCTCTTCAGCAATACCCGGAGCTAATTCGAAGGCTATTTCTCCAGGGCAATCTTTCCTTCAAGACGCATTACCAGTATGTGCAATTCATTAAGGCGATGGGTCTTAATAAGATACAGGCCACGATACAAGAAATAACCGGTGAGAATGACCCTGAACAGCTTACAATTATCGTGAGCCATATTATGGGAGCCACGTTTTTGCCCATACTCATGGCACCGATGTTGGGGCCTGCGATGGGGATCAATTTGCCTGATGTTGAAATACGAATTGATACGCTCATGAGGCATTGTTTCAAGTAGCGACTATTAAAGGAAGCGTACACAAACAAAAGCAATAAGTAACATGTACGAGCCCTCGTCAAAGTAATACAGCGTGTTACAACGCTTGATTGGCGGTCAGACCATAATGAGTTTAAGGGGATTCGCATGAAATTATTAAGGGGGAAACAGTTTTATTGACACCAATCATTGTTCTTCTGGTCGCTTAATTGGTGCAACAGTCGTTGTGATAGCGACCGCAGGCATACTCTTTATGTATACTATATATGGGAGATTATATTGCCGGACGAAGAAACAACCCGATTGACGCCGACCGCTATTATTTGGCGGCACAGTATATACACTATTAAACAGACTAACAATGAAAGAAAGGCGGGTTGATTAAGCTGAATACGTCACCGTGGGCCCACGCCGAGCGACCTTTCGCCGTGGGCATTCCACGAACCCTTTTGTACTATTCATATTTTCCATTATGGAGACGCTTTTTTACCGAGCTTGGCGCCACCGTGGTAACATCATCGACGACGACCAAACGCATCCTCGATGCAGGTGTGCGAACAGCCGTTACGGATGCATGTATGCCGGTGAAGCTACTTCACGGCCATGTCGTCGACCTCATCGAGCGGGGTATCGATTATATCTTTCTGCCGCGCGTGGTATGCACCAACGGACGTACCGTCTACTGCCCGAAGTTTCTCGGGCTGCCCGATATGGTTAGAAGCTCAATAACCGACTTACCAGAGCTCATTGATGTCCGGTATGATAATAGGGATAATAAGCGCGAGCTAAAGCGCGTGGCGCTCGAGGTAGGTAACAGGTTATCGTGCAATAATCGCCGGGTTAAACAGGCACTTGAGGCCGCTTTGGCAGATCATAGGCGGTATAGCGAGCTCTTGCACGCCGGCGTTGCGCCGGCCGCTGCGATAAAGGTTTTGGCTAACCCCGAACGTACAACCCGTAACGAGCCCGGTATAGCTGGGCCTGCTATGGATACGGACGCATACGACCTGCGATTTGCCGTTATCGGGTACCCCTACGAAATATACGATCCTTACATAAGCCTTGATCTGCTCAATAAGCTGCGCGATATGCGGGTAATGCCGCTGACCGCCAACACGATTTCTAAGAACGATCTGCAGGCGCAGCAGCAAAAACTGTATAAAAACATGTTTTGGACTTACAGCGAGCAGGCGGTTCTTGCGGCGCACCACTACTTTGAATATGACGATACGGTCGACGGGCTGATTCATGTCACCGCATTTAGCTGTGGGCCCGATTCAATCGTCAACAGGGTTATTGGCGGTATAGCAAAAGAACACCCGTCGGTACCGTTTATGACGCTTATGATCGACGAGCATACAGGTGAGGCCGGCCTCATGACCCGGCTCGAGGCGTTTACCGATATGGTGCGACGGCGACAGCGTGTCTCTGAGAAGAAACCGTCGATCGACGAGCTTATTACGCCACGCCTTCGACATGCAGTGCGGAAGGGGGCGGCAACTGTTGCAACAACCAATTAAGAGCGCACGCTCCTTTAAGCGACGCAAGCGCACCGTGACTTTTCCGTACATGGGACAATCACACGCAGTATTTAAAGAACTTCTCATCAACCTCGGTAATGATGTAGTGGTTCCACCGCGCCCGAACCGGTTCACGCTCTCGCTCGGCGCCGAGCATTCGCCGGAATTTGCATGTCTGCCGCTTAAAATTATTACCGGAAGCTATTTAGAGGCTATTGAAAAAGGTGCCGATACGATTGTCAGCACGGGCGGCGTCGGCCCATGTCGCGCCGGTCTGTACTGCGAAATTCACCAATTCATCCTAAACGAGCTCCATCTTGACGTCGATTTGATCGTGCTCGAGCCGCCGCGTGTCGACCTACGTGACTTCATCGGAAAGATCGAGGCACTCAACGCGAACGGTTTCTCGAAGTGGCACGTAGCCAAACTGGTGTGGTATGCCTGGAAGAAAATCATCGCGCTCGATCATATCGAGCGGATATCGCACCGCGTGCGCGCCCGGGAAGCGGTACTGGGCTCGACGACAAAGGCATTTAAGAAGGCGACCGCCATTATCAACCAGGTGAAGACGCTCTCCGATCTTGAAGAGGCCGAGCAACGTGCCGAGCAAGTACTGACGGATGTCCCGCTTAAACCGGGGTTCGAGCCGCTGCGAGTCGGTATTGTGGGTGAGATTTACGTTTTACTCGAGCCGTCCGCCAACCTTGAGATTGAAGAAACACTGGGCGAAATGGGTGTCGAGACGGAGCGTTCGATATATCTAGCGGGCTGGACCAAAGAAAGCAAGCTATTTAAGAAGCCGGGGCGCAAGAATCAAGAGCGCCTCGAACAGGTCGCCTTGAGCTACCTGGGCGAAATGATCGGCGGCCATGGGCAAGACTCGGTGGCGCACGCGATTCAATACGCCGAACGGGGCTTTGACGGCGTCATCCAGCTCTCGCCGTTTACCTGCATACCGGAGATCGTCGCAAAAAGTGTGCTCGAGCGAGTCAGCCGCGATTTTTCTATACCGGTTCTCTCGATAAGCCTTGACGAGCAGACCGGCAAAGCCGGGTTCGTCACGCGGCTCGAAGCATTTGCGGATTTGTTAGCCCGCCGGCACACCGCTCTGCAGCGCAAAAACGCCTGCGATGACGGTGACCCTATCCGGCAATCTGACGAAGATCAACTGGTCGAGCCGAAACTGAGTAGTACGGCAGCTCGACACTATATAAATGAGTGAGCGTATTTACACGTAGCGGAATATCAATAGGGGGTTGAACAGTTGCAGGCTTATTTAGGAATAGACGTGGGCTCGGTCAGCACGAATCTTGCGGTCATTAACGCGAGCGGTGACGTAATCGATAGCATCTACATACGAACCGACGGAAGGCCTATCCAGGCGGTACAGGACGGCATGCGCGAGCTATCAGGCAGGCTCGACAGCAATATAACCATCGAAGGCGTCGGTGCTACCGGTAGCGCCCGCCAGCTGGCCGGTATCATGGTGGGTGCCGATACGGTCAAGAATGAGATCACCGCTCACTCGGTCGCAGCATTGAAAATCGTGCCCGATGCGCAGACCGTGCTCGAGATCGGCGGACAAGATTCGAAGATCATCATCATACGCGACGGTGTTGTCATTGATTTTGCCATGAACACCGTGTGCGCAGCCGGAACAGGGTCGTTTCTCGACCATCAGGCATCCCGCTTGAAGATACCGATCGAGCAGTTTGGTGACATCGCGCTTCGCGCCTCACACCCGGTACGCATCGCCGGGCGCTGCGGCGTATTCGCCGAGTCGGATATGATTCATAAGCAGCAGACAGGGTGTGCGCTTGAAGACATCATCGCTGGGCTCTGCGAGGCGCTGGTGCGCAATTACCTTAATAACGTTGGGCGCGGCAAACAGGTGTTAGGCGCTGTGGTGTTTCAGGGCGGGGTAGCAGCGAATAAAGGTATCAAGGCCGCGTTTGAAAAGGCGCTTGGTCAGCAGGTAGCCGTGCCACCTTATTTCGGGGTTATGGGAGCGATCGGCGCCGCACTTCTGGCGCAGGAAGAGGTGGAGATCACCGGTGCAACGGCGTTTAAAGGTTTTGAAGTAAGCGAACTCTCGTTTGCTGCGTCGAGCTTTGAGTGCGGTGGCTGCGCGAACCGGTGCGAGGTTATCGAGATGCAAAGCGACAATGCAATTCTCGCACGCTGGGGGGATCGCTGCGGCAAGTGGAGTAATAGCCAGGCATCGAATTCAGAGCGACAGCCTAAAGCCGATGAATGCGAGCCGTGTTTGACAGGAGTGTTGCACTAAACCTCTCTCTGACAGCCACTCTTTTCAATGCTCTTCTTTTAAATTCGAAGGATGCGATCTTAAGCATACTAAGCGCTCTGTTTAAAAACTGTGTCTGAGGGTATCCTCTGAATTAGCCGGTCTGTAGGTAAGCATCTAAGCAAGGACTTATAGCCTGCAATCTTTTGTGTTCTGCATGCGCGAAATACGATATTTTGCGACTGGACTTAGGGGTGTGATGAAGATACGGGGGACGCCGACATGTTAGCCACTTTTCCACAGCTGGGCAAGCTCGATCTTATAGTCTCCGACCTCCTTGATAGAACGGGCATCGACTATATGGTGCCGCCCAAGACTGCTGATAAGACCATGCAGCTGGGTTTACGTTACGCGCCAGAACTTGCGTGTTTGCCAATGAAGATAATGATTGGCAACTTTATCGAGGCCATCGAAGCCGGTGCTGACACGCTCTTGATGGTCGGTGGAATCGGGCCATGTCGCTTAGGTTATTATGCTCAGATCCAAAGACTCGTTTTGCGGGACGCGGGCTATAAATTCGACATGATAATAATCGAGCCACCCGTCTTGGGCTGGAAACGATTTATAGATACATTGCGCCTGCTTGCACCGGGCAAGTCGGTGTATCAGATATATAAGATAATCAGTACCAGCTTTACGAAAGGACGAATTCTCGACCGGCTCGAGCAATATGTCTTGAAGTTCAGAGCATATGAAGTGAATAAAGGCGATTCGACCAAGGCATATAAGCAAGCCCTCGAAATTATGAAGCCGGCAAAGACCCAGCAAGAGATAGAAGAAGCATCACGATTGGCGTTCGCTCAGCTTGAAGCAGTCGAAAAGGATATGAGCCGCAGACCGCTAAAAGTTGGCATCGTCGGTGAGTTTTACATCTTGCTAGAGCCGTTTATAAATTTTGATATCGAAGAATACCTGGGAAATAAGGGTGTTTCGGTCGAGCGCTCGCTTTATTTAACCGACTGGATAAGCCCGTCGGATAAGAATGAGGTCAAGGGCGTAAGCGATGCCGAGATAGCACGGGCAGCCAGACCATATCTCAATCATTTCGTCGGAGGGGAAGGCTTAACCAGCGTGGGGAATGCAGCCATCTACGCTAAGGATGGATTCGACGGCATTGTCGAGCTGGGTCCGTTTACCTGCATGCCCGACACTATCGCAAAATCGATTTTACCGCGGATAAGCAAAGACCTGGATATACCGATCATATCGTTTGTCATAGACGAACAGACAGGCCGGGCGGGAACGCTGACCAGGTTGGAAGCATTTATCGACTTGCTGCACAGCAAGCGAGGATGTAAAGCCGGGTCTGCTGATGTGCGCGAACGTGGGCTGGCAGCATAATGTTAGGAAACAGGCGCATGCTAGATCTGCTCGAATCTGGACACGGTAACTAGTTCTTCGATCCGGCAACCTGGGAAATGATTATCGACTTCCTCAATGGCTTATCTGCGGTATGCTGATTTCATACTATTGGCTTCGTATTATTAGAGAATCGCCGTACCGACCTCAATGCAACCACGCAAAGATCTAAGACATTCGGAATTCATTGACCGAAACGTTGGTTGGCGATAGCAAGCAGAGTGGGTAAGCGAAAAATAGGCAATATAAATGTATGGGCGTAATTTAAAAGTGTCTTAGAACGGATTTGAGAGCGCCTAAATTTCGGGAATATTTTCAAAAGCATCGATGATTTAGAAACTAAAGTGAAACAGTATTTCGACGAACTGGTGCGGCCAAAACTCGATTGTCGATATAATCACAACGGCGTATTGCTTACCATAATATGTCTTATGTTAACTTACGATATTCCTCGTCAGACTTGTAACATACCGGTTACAATTTCGGTGTTTGCATTGCGACTCGGGCGCAATTTGCGTAATCTCTATTCAATCATCCGTTTACCGGCGAATCCATATCTAGGCATATTTCTCTCATTTTGTTTCATTTTCCTACTTGCTACCAGCTATTTCTCGGAGATAAGCTCCCGGCAACGGTCTTTCCGCCGCAATGATTATTTGCACAACCGCTCTTCAGATTTAGAGTATTACTCACAATCCGCCCCTCATAACAGCCGATATAATAAAGATCGCCCGCATCACGAACGTGTGTTCGCGGCCGGATAGGAGTTTACTTGGATTTAATCTTTACTACAATGCCTCGTTTTTCTCGTCCTCGTCTATGAGGTTGGCGGTCTCGACCGTTCCCATTGCCCAACCTACTAAAAATAGCAGGACAAAGAGAACGTATAGCCGAAGGGGTTTTACCGAACTGGCAAGGGACTGTTGGGCGATAATGATAGAGGCGGCCGGCAACAGGGCTATTGGCCCTATTATGCGAGCGACTTCTTTTATGTCTAGTTTTCTCCGTAGGTTTATCTTGAGTATACTTCCTCTAACGCTCTGGCATGAAAGCGCTTCGAGAAAAAGATACGCGATACTGATTGCTATTGCGACCGCGATAAGGTTTATGCCGATCGACAAAAACGCACCCGCGACATACCACAAGATACCATATAATGGTAATGCTAGTCCTATGATTGCTACAACTTGTGCTCGCCGTGTCATGGTTCTTCCCCGCCCCAACAAAGGTGCTATTGTAACATTGTGATTACATATTATTCCGCGGATTCTTGCTGTGTTGTACGCCGGTAAACAGCATCGCATTGCCATAAAGCGCTTCATCGATAATTATTGGGCCGACGGCAATGTCGGTGTCTGTTGTATCAACGATATCATATTTCTTATTAAATTCCATCTTCGTGAGACGCTTAAGATCGTGCCGCACGGACCGTATGCGCTTCCTTGCCTCCGCCCTGTCCCGGAGGTTCGCTAGTTCGTGGATCGTTTTATCGGGCGCCAGCACCTGAACCCGGTAACTTGTCATCAACTTACTTGGATAGGCTTTCGGCGCCGTATATAAGATATCTTCGCGCCAGTCGAGGTCTACGGGTCGCTCTTCGTGTACTTTTATTACGCGCGCCCGATAACAGTCTAATGCTAGATTGGTTGTCTTTGCCTTGTTGTGGTTATAATTCTTCTCTTGCATGTTCTCTCCGCTGATACGTCTCTTGCTTCATCTTATGCTTCTCAATAATTATTCAATACGTATGTTATACGTGCTCTCCTGTTTAGACGCGATCTTGTGCTGTGATATCGCCTACTTAACCGGTTCCGCCATGCTAGCGCTTATATAACCTTCGACAGCGGTATCTGTTCTAACTTTAAGCCAATTTCCGCTTGTGCCGATAACATTGACCGTCTCGCCCATTCCTATGCTATCGATAACTTGGCTGGTTATGTCGGGCGCTACGCGTATATTAAGCGCTTCAACGATTATTCTCACGCGCCCTTTGGCCGGGGCCGTCTTACTTGTTGTTTTCGGCCCTGCTACTGTTGTAATAGTGGTACCTTTTACAGCCGCTTTTGTGGCTTGCGCTTTTTTTGTTGAGCCTATCGCTGAAGCGGTTTCGGTGCTCGCGGCCGGTGTTTGACCGATAGCGGTTACGGTAGCCTCTGACTCCTGTCCCGCATAAAACGCCTGTTGGTTTGGAATTACCGGCGATGCCATCTGCCAAATTACGGCGCCAACGAACAGAAGGATTACCCACGCGCTGAGATGCTGCATGACGATTCTATTTAAAGTTTTCCCTTCGCTATTTTTTATGCGCGACCCGTTGCCAAGAAGCTTCACGGTAACCCTTTCCTCTATGCTAGCAAGTGTCTGGTTGTTTCCGGCGTTACAGTGGTGGTGCTTGGTGATGCTTTATGATGTTTTTTATTATAAAGCTATAGTTCTCTCTTATCTATAACTCTTTTTGCTTTACCGCTAGTTCGCTCGATTGTCTTAGGCTCGACTAGTTTTACCTTAACCTTCAGGCCTAGCACAGTATTAAGCTGCTCCTCAACTTTTTTCTCAAATTTCTCGAGGCCTTTCCAATCACCGGGGAATATATCGCTTGAGACCTCGATCATGAGTTCCATCATATCCATTGCGCCCTTACGGTCAACTATTAGCAAATAATGCGGATCGATGCCTTCTATCTCGTATAAAACGCTCTCTATCTGTGACGGGAATACGTTTACCCCGCGAATGATGAGCATGTCGTCGGTTCTGCCTTGGATCTTTTCCATCCTGGCGAGCGTTCGGCCGCACTCACACGGTTCATCGATAATACGCGTTAAGTCGCGTGTGCGGTATCGGATGACGGGAAATGCTTCTTTGGTAAGCGTTGTAAACACGAGCTCGCCTACGCTGCCTCGCGGTAGCGGCTTGCCTGTCTCGGGATCGATAGTCTCAACGAGAAAATGATCTTCGTTGATGTGCATGCCGTTCTTCCTCTCACACTCTCCGGCGACACCCGGGCCCATAACCTCGGTGAGACCGTAATTATCGGTCGCCGAGATAAGCATCTTCGATTCAATCTCCGTGCGCATTTTTTCAGTGCAGCGTTCAGCGCCGAATAGACCCACGCGAAGCGGCAGTTTAGAGAAATCTACGCCCATCTCTGCGCCGACTTCCGCGATATGTAGGGCATATGAAGGCGTACTTACGAGCACTGTTGTCCCAAAGTCTTCCATGAGCATGAGCTGGCGTTTTGTGTTGCCGGTTGAAACCGGGACGACCGAGGCCCCGATGCGCTCAAGGCCCGCGTGCATACCGAAGCCGCCCGTAAAAAGGCCGTAGCCGAACGACATCTGTGCGATGTCCTTTGAGGTCGCACCGCCGGCCATTGCGACGCGGGCGGTTAGATCAGACCAGGTATTCATATCTCCCCTGGTATATCCCACGACTATCGGCTTGCCCGTCGTGCCCGAGGATGAGTGGACACGGACAACGTTTTCCATGGGGACGGCAAACATACCGAACGGATAGCTGTCGCGCAAATCATTTTTTGTTGTAAACGGCAGCTTTGCTACATCTTCGAGCGTCTTGATGTCCGACGGTTTAACGCCTGCCTCAACAAAGCGTTCTCTATGGTAGGGAACCTCATTATATATCCATTTTACAAGCGTTTGCAGGCGCTTTAGCTGCAGCTCTTGCAGCTTTTCTCTATCGATACATTCATATTCCGGGTTCCAAATCATGTCATCCTCCACTATCCTACATGGCTTTCGAGCCAAGGCCCATAGCCGATATTGTCTGCGCTTTCTTTCTTTGTTATAGCCTTACCAGCCTATTTTAACATATTAGTACCGTATTTATTCCTGGTGGGCATGTTTACGATTGCCAAAATATATAGACCTAACATCTTCATTGTTGAGCAGGTTGCTTCCGGTGTCGTGCAATACGATTTCTCCGTTTTGCATAACATAGCCGCGGTCTGCAATGCTAAGTGCAACGGCGACATCCTGTTCGACCAGCACTAGCGTGAGGCCTTTTTCTCTGAGCTCTTTAAGCGTTTTAAATATCCCCTGAATAATGATCGGTGCCAGCCCCATCGACGGCTCATCGAGCAGAAGCATCTTCGGTTTAGACATAAGTGCCCTGCCGATCGCAAGCATCTGCTGCTCGCCGCCCGATAGCGTGCCCGCGGGTTGACTCAACCGCTCTTTGAGCACCGGGAACATACCGTATACAAAATCGAGGTCGTCTCGGATTGCACGATTGGATTCCTTGCGGTTTCTAAATCGCAAATATGCGCCCAGCTCCAGGTTTTCTATGATGGTCATCTCACTGAAAAGATGCCGGCCTTCCGGTACGTAGGAAATGCCGCGAGCAACGATTTTCTCCGGGATCATTCGTTCCAGCTGTCTCCCGGAAAAGATCATCGTGCCCGAGCTAGGTTTAATGATGCCTGATATCGCCTTGAGCAGCGTCGATTTTCCGGAGCCGTTCGAGCCGATAATTGTGACTATTTCACCTTCGTTTACCGATATATCGATTCCCTTGAGTACCCGTACGTGACCGTACGATACGTCAATGCCCTTCACTTTAAGCATTATTTATCTCCTGCCCGAGATAAGCCTGGATGACCTGTTCGTCCTGCTGAATAAGCAATGGCGGGCCCTCGGCTATCTTTGCGCCGAAGTTTAGGACCACCACTTCATCCGATATCTCCATAACCAATCCCATGTCATGCTCTACAAGCAGAATGGTAACGCCGTTACCTCTAATTTTATACAAGGTTTCGGCGAGTTTATCTTTTTCTTCGGTGTTAAGACCTGCAGCCGGCTCGTCGAGTAGTAAGAGCTTGGGCTCGGTCGCTAATGCCCGGGCGATTTCTAAAAGGTGCCTGCCGCCGATCGGCAGGTCATCTGCAGATCTATTTGCCTCTTTCTCCAGCCCTACGAGCGTAAGGAGTGAATGCGCCCTGTCGCGGGTCTCTGAATCTTCGCTTCTTACAGCTGGAAGCCCGAGCATGCAGCGAAACATGCCGCAATGCGTTTGTATATGCCGCCCGACCATAACATTCTCGACGACCGACATGTTGCCAAATATCTGAGTATTTTGAAATGTTCGCGATATGCCTTGCTTCGCGATAACATGCGGTTTCTTTCCGGCAATTTCTTTGCCGTCGAATAGGATTGCGCCCTTTGTCGGCTTATCTACACCCGTCAACAGGTTGAATACAGTGGTTTTACCGGCGCCGTTCGGGCCGATAAGCGCTTTTATCTGGTCAGAGTAGACCCTAAACGTTACATCGTTAACGGCGGTCAGACCGCCGAATTGTTTTGTAACATTCGCTATCTCAAGAAGCGGCACTGCTATCACCTGCCGTTTCCGGTATCGGGGTACTTCGGCGCGTTGCTATTTGTATCAGCTTGGAGCCGGCTCCAACCAAGCCTTTCGGCATGAAGACCATTGCCAGCACGAGAATCGCTCCGAAAATTACGAAATTATAATCGTCATAACCCTTGAGGTACTCTTGCAGTAACGTAAGCATCGAGGCGCCAATGACCGCTCCCCAGACGTTCGCCATACCGCCGAACACAACCATGGTTACCAAGGTTATTGAAACGCCGAGCGTAAATGACTCAGGGCTGACGTAACCCGCCATGTGTGCGTACAAACTGCCGCCGATACATGCCAGCACGGCGCTCAGTACAAAAACCTGTATTTTATATTTGGAGGTATCAACACCCATTGCCGATGCGGCGACTTCGCTGCCGTGCACTGCCCTCAGCGCTCTGCCGACCCGAGAGTTGATTATATTGATAGCCATGATTAGCGCTACGAGCGTTATGATCAGTACAAGCGCATAGAGCTTTATCGGGGTCTCCAGGGTAAAGCTGCCGAACGATATCGATGGGATACCGAAGATACCGTCGGTGCCGCCGGTGTAGTCTCTGAGCTCTAAAAAGAGCACGTGGACGATCTCTGCAAAACCAAGCGTAGCCATGGCCAGATAGTGGCCTTTGAGCCGCAGGGTCGGCACTGCTATTGCATACGCAATCAAGCCGCCGAGCACAACCGACGCGGCAATCCCGAACCACGGCGACAACCCGTACTTTGTCGTTAAAATCGCCGATGCGTACGCACCGATGCCGTAGAACGCCGCATGGCCTAACGATACCTGGCCGGCATAACCCATAAGCAGGTTTAGGCCCAGCACGATTATGGTGTTAATCCCCATAATGATGAGGATTTTGATGTAATAATTATTGGTAAGCGCAAGCGGCAGAAGCGCCATGATCGCCCCGTAGACGAGCACCCAAAACCAGTTCGATTGTATTACCGGCTTGCGATTAGTGCGCATATCCTATACTTTCCCCCGGAGCTTTGAGCCCATAATTCCGCTCGGCCGTATAAACAGAACCAGCAATAATATGAGAAACGCGATTGCGTCTTTATATCCTGACGAAATAAAGCCAATGCTCACCGACTCGAGAACGCCGAGCAGGATACCGCCGACGACGGCACCGACCGGATTACCGAGGCCGCCCAAAACCGCTGCGGCAAACCCTTTGAGGCCGAGAAATCCGCCGACCGAATAGCTTGTCATCGATATCGGCGTAATGAGAATGCCTGCCAGCGATGCGAATCCCGCGCTCATGGCAAATGACAGCATCACGATGTTCGATGTATTAATGCCCATCAAACGGGCAGCGGTAGGATCTATAGAGGTTGCCTTCATCGCCTTACCGATTACCGAGCGTTTGTAGAATAGCTGAAGCATGATGACAACGAGGATAAGGACCCCGATAACCCACAGCGATTGCGGGGTTATAGATGCCCCAAAAAAGTTAATTGGCGTGTCGCCGGTAAATGGCGGCATTGTCTGAGGATCACGGCCCCAGAATATCATGGCCACGTTTTTCATAAGTATCGAAGCGCCAATGGTTACAATGATCAGGGTAATCCCGGATGAGTCTTTAAGCGGCCTTATAGCGAGTCTTTCGAAAACAACGCCGACGATAGTGACAATGGCGATGGCGAGGATAATTGCCAGAACAAGCGGCAGGTGTGTAACAGAATACAACGAGACCGCGAACAGGCCCCCGAGCATTACAAACTCGCCCTGTGCGAAGTTGATAATCTGTGTCGAGTTATATATTAACGTAAACCCAAGCGCTATTAGTGCGTATATGCTTCCGCTCGTGATACCGCTAATAATAAATTGTAAAAGTTGATCTAAATGCATGAAACTGAGATCGACCCCATAATAATCATATAGTAATACCCCTGAGTAAGCCCTTGCTGTTGCCTCTGCCGTGTTTGCGCTCGATTTGTATCTCTTAAGGGCCTGACCATTGTATTCTGCTGCAATGGCTAAATTTAGAATACATGTTTTTACGTACTAATGCTAGGCTTTTGCGTATTCCCATGCTGCTACGGCGAGCATGCGCGTTTTCGCTTTCCCTGCGTCTGTATGAGTGCTATTACGCGCAGGCCTTCATCTTAAGGCCTGCGCGTAATAGGGTTGCGCTTATTTCTTTTCCTGCCATGCACCGTTCTTTATTTCCACCATGACCATATCGGTTGTTTTTAGACCGTCATGGTCGGCTTGTGCATATGAGAATATTCCGCTTATACCGTTGAAATTTTTTGTGTCTGTGATGGCTGTGCGAAGTTTCTCGTTACCGCTTCCGGCTTTTTCTAGAGCTTTCGTCAAAATGTTTATGGCGTCGTAAGCATGCCCGGCAAACGAATTCGCAGGCTCGCCGTATTTTGCCTTGTAGTCGTCCAAAAACGCCTGAATAACGGTTTGCTGTTCGCCGCTCGCCGATGACGGGACGAGAACCTTCCCCGCTGGGAACACGACGCCTTCAGCCGCATTACCGGCAAGTTCTATGAATTTCTTATTGCCGATACCGTGGCTGCCGATATACGGAATCGTCATGCCGAGCTCTTTCATGTTCTTTGCAGCGATAGCCGGACCGGGGTTCGTGCCCCATACGACAACCGCTTCCGCGCCCGAGCCTTTTATCTTGGTAAGCTGCGTGCTCATATTAGTATCGTCAGTCTTGTATGAATCCACCTTTACAACCGTAAGTCCTGCTTTCGGAGCGAGATTCTGGAGTTCTGTAGCACCGCTCTGCCCGAAGGAGTTTGCATCGTGTATAATCGCGAATTTCTTGATTTTCAAGCCCGTGCTCATGTAGCCGATGACCTTTTGCACGGCAATTGCATCGCTTTGCGCTGTTCTAAATACCCACTCGTTATTTGGGGCTTTAGTGATTGGTATACCCGCGGCCATTGCCATTTGCGGGATTTGCGCTTTTGCGATTGCGTCTTTGATCGCCATTGTGCACGGCGTCGTGGTGCCGCCAATGATAGCGATAACACCTTGTTCATCGATAAGCTTGCTGACGGCCAGCACTGCATTTTTTGCTTCGCTCTGGTCGTCCTGGATGAAAAGATCGATTTTGTGGCCGTCGATGCCACCGGCAGCATTGATCTTTTCCACTTCTAAAAGAAGCGTCTTTTTCTCGGCCTCACCGAGCGGTGCGGAAGGACCCGTCACCGATACGATTGCCCCAACTTTAAAGGGCTCTTTTGCGGCTTCCGTTGCAGAAGTTGAAGTCGCTTGTTCCTGCTTTGCTGACCCCTGGCATCCCAACAGCATTAATGGGACGATTAAAACCAGCAACATTCCAACCCACTTTTTCATAAACCCCTCCGTTTTCTTAAGTGGTTGCACTAATGTGTCGCCTTACAAGCTCCCATTTGTAGGCTATGTATTAAGTTTTACTAATAAGCTAAGTGTCTCCTGTTACGTTCTAATATAAGCTATTTTTTGTTCAGTAGTCTATAGACCGGCTATAATTGGCACATGTTATTGCTAGCAGTACGAGCATTATGCCGATGAGCATTCCAAATACGCGTTACACTTATGATAATAAGAGGCCGGACAGGTGCCCGGCCGCTTATTATCATATTATTACGTTAATACTCTTCGTTAACGCCCTATTTGCTGGCCTCTACCCACTGGCCGTTTTGTATCTTGATCATAATAAGATCCGATTGTTGGGTTCCATCGTGGTCGGTTAGGCTATAGCTAAAGATTCCACCGATACCGACGAAATCTTTTGTCTTTTCGATTTCATCTCTCAGTTTACTCTTATCGCCGCCTGAGGCTTTCAGCGCATCGGTGATAATGTGGATTGCATCATACGCATGTCCCGCAAAATGATTCGCGCTTTCGCCGTATTTCGCTTTGAAATCATCCATGAATGTCTTGATAACGGTTGCCTGCTCGCCAGTCGCTGATGATGGAACAAGGATTTTACCGGCTGGAAACACTACACCATCGGCCGCACTACCGGCTAAGGTAATAAAGCTCTTATTGCTGATGCCGTGGCTGCCGATATACGGAATCTTCATGCCGAGCTCTTTCATGTTCTTCGCAGCAATGGCCGGACCGGGGTTTGTGCCCCACACGACAACAGCCTGCGCGTCTGTTCCTTTTATCTTGGTTAGCTGCGAGGTCATATTCGTATCGTCGGTTTTGTAGGATTCTGATGTGACGACCTCAAGACCTGCTTTTGGCGCTAACTTCTTGAGCTCATTCTTACCGCTCTCACCAAAGCCATTCGCATCGTTAAGGATGGCGAACTTCTTGATTTTCAGTGTGTTGCTCATGTAGTCGATAACTTTTTGTACGGCAAGCGCGTCGCTTTGGGCTGTTCTAAACATCCATTGCTTTCCCGGATCATCGGTAATTTGGATTCCGGCAGCCATCGCCACGTCGGGAACTTGCGCCTGTGCCGCTTTTGCCTTCATCGCCATTGTCGATGATGTGCTTGTACCACCAATAATAGCGATAACGCCTTTCTCATCGATGAGTTTCGATGCAGCGATGTTAGCGTTCTTTGCGTCGCTTTGATCATCTTCTATAAAGACTTCAATCTTGTGGCCGTCGACGCCTCCATCTTTATTGATCTTATCGACCTCCATTTGCAACGCTTTTTTCTCCGGTTCGCCAAGCGGCGCCGAGGCGCCGGTAACGGATATGACCGCACCGATTTTATACGGCACTTTATCCGCTGTGTTTGCATTTCCCCCCTGGCCTGAAGTACTCTGCTGTGATGAGCCCTGGCATCCTAGCGCTAACAAAACCAACGCCAGTGCAAGTAGTATAACTATTGTTCTCTTCACGTGCCCCTCCTAATGAACGTATTGTATAACCCACTATGATAAAAGCCTCTATTGATTTGATGCGTCTTTCTCAATTAGAGGCTCGTATTACTCGCAAGCAAACCGAACTCATTCAGTTACAGACACTTGCATATATTTAAATTCCCGTCTTATCCGCAGATACCTCTTTTCTTACACCATCGATGCCGTTGTTGAGATGATTTCGTAACCTAAATCGAATGCCTTCTTGTTAATTTCTATTGTTTTTGATGGCACCCTGCGTTCGATATAGCCGTACCATGCCTCTTTGCCGATTGGCATAAGTGCCGCCAGGCAACCTAAAAGGACCATGTTTGCCGCCTTCTTGGTGCCTGCTTGCTCGGCGAATTTCGCGGCATCGATTGTTATGAGATTTATGCCTTTTGCCTTAATCTTTTCTTCAATATCATTTGGATAGACGGCCTTGCCGAGAATGACCGGCAGCGGCTCGATTCTCTCCGTATTCGCTATCATGACGCCGCCCGGCTTTACATAATCGCTCCAACGGAGTGCCTCCAGCAGCTCGAAAGCGATTACATAGTCGGCTTTGCCCTTTTCGGTGATCGGTGAAAATACTTTGCTTCCGAAACGGATCATCGTACTAACGCCGCCGCCTCGTTGGCTCATGCCGTGTATTTCGGCCATTTTCACATCGTACTCAACGCTTACGAGTACTTGCGATAGAATATCGGCCGCTAGAATTGTTCCTTGTCCCCCTACTCCTACGAGCAGGATATCCTTAACATCGCTTACCATATCGACCCCATTAAATCCCAGCTCCCTTGTCGGGCTGTGTATATTCCACTATCGCATCGCTTTTACATAATTGGGCGCAGACACCGCACCCGACGCAGCTTGCCGTATCTATAACGGCCCGTTCATCTTTCCAAGAAATTGAGGGGCAGCCGAGCCGCAAACACACCTTGCAGCCAATACAATTATCAGCGGTTACCATCAGTGGCCCATTTTTTGATCTTTCAACCAACAAACACGGCCGTTGTGAAATTATGACGGACGGCTCATCTTGGGCAATAGCCTCTTCTAGCGCCTGCCGTACTTCTTTGAGCTCGTATGGATCTATGACTTGCACCGACTCGATGCCGATAGCCCTCGTGAGCTGCTCGAAGTCGAGCGGTTTTGTATTTTCTCCCTGCAACTTAACGCCGGTGCCCGCATGACCTTGGCGGCCGGTCATCGCCGTCGTGCGATTATCGAGAATTATCGTAGTCGTCGGGTCTTGATTGTAGAACGTATTTATTAGCGGCGTTATACCGGAGTGCACAAAAGTTGAATCACCGATTACGGCCACTATATCTTTCCGGCCCGTCGCCTTGTGCATGCCCTCGGCGTTGCCGATGCTTGCTCCCATACAGATACAGCTATCCATAGCATTAAGCGGCGGCATAACGCCCAGCGTATAGCACCCGATATCACCATTTACAATAAGCTTCATACGGCTAAGTGTGTAGAATACGCCCCTGTGCGGACAGCCGGGGCACAGCATTGGCGGTCGCTGCGGCATCTCTTCAGTTTTTACATCCTCAACCGGCGCTTCGATCTCTTCTTCATTGAGCGCTTCACGAATAATCTCGGTGTTGAGCTCGCCGATTCCCGGAATATAGTTTCGGCCTTCAACAGTTAAACCCCAGCCTCTAATCTGGTCCTCTATATACGGGTCGAGCTCTTCTACTACTATGGCCCGCTCAACATGGTCTATAAAATCGGTTATCATCCGTTTCGGCAGCGGATTTATCATAGCGATTTTCAGAACCGATGCTTCTGGAAATGTTTCGCGTACATATTGATATGAAATACCGCTCGTTATAAAGCCGATTTGCCGGTCGCCCCACTCGACGCGGTTTCCGGGGAACTCCTCGGCGTAATCTGCGAGCGCAGCCATTCTACTCTCAACGACTTCGCGGCGTTTCTGGGCGTGCGCCGGTACCATGACGTATTTTTGGGGGTCTTTCTCGTAGGACGGCTCTTTTTGCACACGCTCGTCGCTGGCGTCGACCAATGATTTGGAATGGTTCACCCTGGTTGTTGTGCGCAATAGTACCGGCGTGTCGAAGCGCTCACTAATTGTAAAGGCTTTTTCGATAAGCCAAGCGGCTTCACTGCTGTCACTTGGCTCAAGCATCGGTATTTTTGCCGCTTTCGCATAGTGACGATTATCTTGCTCGTTTTGTGAACTATGCATGCCTGGGTCATCGGCTGTAATAACAACAATACCGCCGTTAACACCCGTATACGCTAGCGTAAAGAGCGGATCGGCGGCAACGTTTAATCCTACGTGCTTCATCGTTACGAGCGCTCTCGCACCCGCTAATGACGCGCCGATGCCAACCTCAAGCGCGACCTTTTCATTCGGCGCCCACGAGGCATCGACGTCTTCGTACTTAGCCAGCGATTCAAGGATCTCTGTGCTCGGCGTGCCGGGATATCCACACGCTACGGTTACTCCGGCAGCGTATGCACCATGAGCGATGGCTTCATTGCCTGTTAGCAGTACCTTCATACATTCACCTTTAATGCCTACAGCCGGTACGATTGTACCGGCAAGTTACCTTCTACACTGTTTAAAACGCCTTTTTTAATCTATATCATTTGCAACCCTAAAAAGCAACGGTAAGGGCTAGAGCTCGGGTATTTAAAACACGAATTTATGGGTACGTTTCATATTTGGATACTGTAAAGGAGGTGAAATCATGGCTGCTACGTATAACCTCGATAATATTATTGATAATCTGAATTATCCGGTGAACGGCTCTCAGATTGTCAGAGTACTGAATGAGAACAACTTCCCGCAAGAATTTATGCAAGAATTTGAACCAATGATTAAGAGCGAACAATTCGATTCAAGAACCACACTTCATGAATGGCTCTCCGATCACTTGACGACGCATATGGCGGGCTTGCTTGGCGGCGCATCAGTTCATGACCTTATTAGTAAGGCGAAGAAAACAGCGTAAACAGGTGTTCTGTTTAGCACGAGCTATATGCGCGGGTATCAAAAAGCCCCTCAAATGAGGGGCTTTTCTATTTTGCTCTTAGTGCTCGTTGTTCCTTAGTACGTGATGAGTGAGAATACCTCATATTCGCCGATTTTTTCACGTCCGTTTAAGAACCCAAGCTCGATAAGAAATGCCATGCCTACCACGGTGCCGCCTAGTTGCTCGACCAGCTGAGCTTTCGCAGATACGGTCCCGCCGGTCGCGATGAGGTCGTCTGCGATTAGAACTCTGTCGCCCGGCTTTATTGCATCCTCGTGCATCTCAAGACAATCGGTTCCATACTCAAGCTCGTATTCCGCTCTGCATGTTTTATACGGCAGCTTCCCGGGCTTTCGAGCCGGGATAAAGCCTGCCCCAAGCCTATACGCCAGAGCACTTGCAAAGATAAAACCTCGTGCCTCCGCACCAAGGACAACATCGATCCGCTCGCCGTCATAGTGCTCGGCCATGCTATCGATTGCGTACTTGAAGCCATCTTTATCGGCGAGAAGTGGGGTTATGTCTTTAAACACGATCCCCTCTTTTGGCCAATCGGGAATATCACGAATATATGATTTCAGATCCACAGCAACCTCCCGCATACTAGATTTACACTTGTAATCTAGCATATTAGATGATATTTTGCACGGCCTCGAGCTGGTTTTGCGTGCCGAGTACCACAATATGGTCGCCGGACTCAATAGTTGTATCCGGAGACGGGTTCGTGTTGAACTCGCCGGTCGTTCTCTTTATCGCAAGAACGAGCGCGCCGGTTTTTTGCCTGACGTCGGCATCGGCAAGCGACTTGCCTTTTATCGTCGAGCTCGGGCTTACAACGTATTCTTCTAGGCGGTATTGCAAACCGTCCCCAAAGGTAACGACATCGAGGTAATCGGATACGAGCGGGCGAAGCATAATCGATGCCATCCGGCGACCGCCGATGAACGCCGGTGATACAACCCTGTTCGCGCCCGCATGAATCAGCTTTTCGCGGGATTCCTCAAGAATGCTCCGCGCGACGATGTTGATACCGGGGTTAAGCACGCGCGCGGTCAAGGTTACGAATACGTTGTCGGCATCATTATCTACTGCTGCAATGAGGCCTTTAGCACGCTCGACGCCTGCCTTGATAAGCACTTCGTCGCTCGATGCGTCGCCTTCTATACAATAGTAGCCATAAGATCTCGCGCTTTCCACGCGTTCGTGATTATTCTCGATGATGACAAAGTCTGCGCTAGAGGTGCTGAGTTCCTCGGCTACATTAGCGCCGACTTTTCCAAATCCGCATAAAATATAATGTTCTTTTTGTTTCTTAATTTCTCGTTCCACTCTTCTCTCCGCTAATAGTCCGGTTAAATGTCCTTCTATCATAAATTCAGTAATTGATATCAGAAGGTAAAACGCTGTTCCAGTTCCTGCTAGGGCAAGGATCATCGTAAAGTATTGCCCTACGACGCTCAATGAACGTACTTCCCTAAACCCAACAGTGGTGATCGTGATGATGGTCATATAGATGGCATCAGTAAAGCTCCAGCCTAGAACGACCATGTATCCAACGATCCCCAACACGACAACAGACACGAATAGCGCAAAGGTAAGCCATAATCGTCGCATCAGATCCAAGCTATTTCAACCCCTCCTTTTGTGAGCTTACTATACTGTTATCGGCTTTCTTTATTATTTCTGTTAGCGCCCGAGATCAACCTTTTCGACTATAGCGCATTCATCACGGGTAAAACTATGATAGTTGTTTTCTTTATCGAAGGAGCATGGTATGGAACGATATGAAATCGCGATTATCGGTGCCGGCCCCGCCGGATATGTTGGCGCAATCAGAGCGGCGCGTACGGGCGTGCCGGTCTGCCTTATCGAAGAAGGTCGTTTCGGTGGAGTTTGCCTCAATACCGGCTGTATTCCAACAAAAACGCTTATTGCCTCATCAAGGGTGCTGCGGCACGCCTACCGGGCATCCGAATTCGGTATCCAAATTGACGGCTCGATCGCCTTAGACACAAAGAGGTTAATAGAGCGTAAAGACAAGGTGGTTGAAATCGAGCGTCAAGGAATCATGCGTCTTGTTGAAGCGAACGGCGCAACGCTTATTCAGGGGCATGCTCGCTTCATAGATACGCATACGCTGCGCATTACGGGCCCGGACGACATCAAGGATATTCGGGCAAATAATATTATTATTGCAACCGGTTCCACCCCGAAGGCTCTTCCGTTTCTTCCGTTCGACGGCGTTCGAGTGTTTTCTAGCGATGACGTCCTCAGATTAACAAAATTCCCAAAATCACTTCTGATTATCGGTGGGGGCTATATCGGCTGCGAGTTTTCTTCCATGCTGAGACCATTCGGCGTCGAGCTCACTATTATTGAAGCAATGGATAGGCTCATACCGAATGTCGATACGGATATCGCCGATATTTTAGCCCGCGAATTCAAGAAAGATGATATCAAAGTGCGAACGGGTGTAAAAATAACCGGCGCTAAGGTTAACGATACGGTAACCGTACGCTTAGGTGACGGAAGCGAGGCTACGGCGGACACGGCCCTTGTCTCGATAGGCCGCCGCCCTTTAATCTCAGGGCTTGGGCTTGATGATATTGGGGTCATTATGAAACCTGACGGCTCAATAATAGTCGATAGCCATATGATGACCAACGTTCCCGGCGTTTTTGCCGTCGGCGACGTCATCGGCAACCCGATGCTCGCGCATGTTGCCTCGGCGGAATGCAGTGTCGCAGTAGCAAACGCACTCGGCAACCAGCTGATTATGGATTATACTGTAATTCCGGGAACCATTTATACTAACCCGGAAATTGGCACTATCGGTCTGACCGAGGCGCACGCAAGAAGTATGGGGATGGACGTTCGTGCGGGCGTTATGGAGTTTAGAAAGCTTGGAATTTCCCACGCTATCGGAGAGATTTCCGGAATGGCTAAGATTGTGGCCGATGCGGTTTCAGACGCGATTTTAGGGGCTCACGTAATCGGCGATCGGGCTGCCGATATCATCCACGAAGTCGCTGTAGCGATGCTCCAAGGAATGACGGCATCTGCCTTAAGCAGGGTTATTCACGCGCATCCAACGGCCTCGGAAGTAATTATGGAGGCGTCGCAGGATGTTCAAGGGCGGGCAATTTACACGCAGCGGAAAGCTGCATAATACTCGTAATAGTACTGAAGAGCGTAACGTGGGGTGAGTAAATGGATCTAATCAAGCCTATTTATGCGGATTATAATGCGACAACACCAGTAGACCCTGCGGTCTCCGCCGAGATGATACCGTGTTTGACTGAGATATTCGGTAATCCCTCGAGCAACCATTACTACGGCCGCTTGGCTAAGGAAGCCGTTGACCGTGCACGGCGGCAAGTTGCCGACTCTATCGGATGTACCCCCCGCGAAATCATCTTTACAAGCGGCGGCACGGAATCGAACAATATGGCGATTGTCGGCTCTGCTTTTGCGAACCGGCACCATGGCAACCACATCATCACCGATGTCGTCGAGCATCCGGCGGTCTTGCAGCCGTGTAAATACTTGGAGCGGCAGGGCTTTCGGGTTACATATCTGCCGGTCGACAGCTACGGAATGGTTTCAGTCGACGATGTAAAGAACGCCATTACCGATGACACCATCCTCATTACAATCATGCATGCAAACAACGAGGTGGGCACGATCGAGCCTATCGCTGAAGTCGGAGAGCTGGCAAAAGAGCTAGGTGTCAACTTCCACACCGACGCGGCGCAGAGTCTCGGCAAGATACCGGTCAATGTGGACGACCTGGCGGTTGATCTGCTCACCATCGCCGGACATAAAGTATATGCGCCTAAAGGAATCGGGGCACTCTACATACGCGAAGGTACCGAAATCCACCCGATCATCCGGGGTGCGTCGCAAGAGTTCGGTCTGCGCGCCGGCACTGAGGCCGTTGCGTCAATGGTAGCGCTTGGGAAAGCCGTCCAGATTGCCACAGAATCGCTCGAGATGGTTTTCTCTACCGTACGGCAGCTTAGAGAGCGGTTGTATGAGTTGATTATTATGGATGCACCGGCCGTTCGCTTTAACGGCCACCCGACAGAACACCTTCCGAATACGCTTAACATTGCATTTCCGGGCGTCACCGGTCCTGATTTACTGGGGCAAACTCCCGAGGTTGCCGCGTCCCCTGGCTCCGCATGCCACGCCGCGTCGTGCGAACCATCGCCGGTGCTTAAAGCTATGGGTGTTGAAGAGGCTTTTGCTATCGGTTCAATTCGTTTGAGTCTCGGAAGATGGTCCCGCGAAGATGAAATCGATGAAATTGCCGAACTGCTGACCGCGCGTTACGAGCGAATGCTAGCCGGTCACGTTCATACAGTGTAGTCTTCAATTTTCATGTCCAACAAATCGACGTGCAGCATTCTCCCGCGAAGCAGGGTCCTTTTTAGAAGCTCTTCGCACACTTCCGCTGCTTCAATAAAATTCAACCAGCCAATAGTGAGCTAACTTTACGACATTGCTGTGCCGCACTGCGATTTTCTTTCGGTTGGATAATCTTTTTCGCTACGTGTGTTGGTCTTTTCATCCGATACTATATATTATATTATTATATCTGAACACATGTTCATATAAGATGGAGGTTGCTATGGCGTTTGATGACCTTTGTGCCGAATCAGTTATCGATGTGCGGAAAGTAGAGCGTATTAAGAGTTCGCTTATAGGTGACCGGCCGATAGATAGGCTGGCGGATACATTTAAGGTTCTCTCCGACCCGACACGCGTTAAGATCGTGTTTTCGCTTCTACAAGGCGAACTATGCGTCTGTGAAATCGCCGAAGTTGTCGGTGCCAGCCAATCGGCCGTCTCTCACCAGCTTCGCAAACTCAAAGATGCGCGGCTCGTTAAACGCAGAAAAGCATCCAAGATGGTGTATTACTCTCTCGACGATGCTCATATTATCCGGCTGCTTACCGAATGCATGCACCACGTCCAGGAAGAGTTTCACGAGCCCGCATCAATGCCGATCCTTGAAAACCTTACGTGATTGAAGTGATAGATATGGACACGAAGAGCATTAAATCAGGAAACATAATTGAAGAAACCGTCCCGATATGCGGGCTGGATTGCCCTGATTGCGCGCTTAAAGTTGAAAAAGCGATTGGGAAAATGCCGGGCGTAAGAGCCGCATCCGTCAACTTTACCGCGTCTAACCTACACGTAGAATACGATGCCAGCAGAAACTCGCGTGAGGCAATCTTCTCTAAAGTCGAGGATTTCGGCTATGAAGTGGGCGCCCCTGAGAATATTCGTACTTCCGTATTTCGGCTTCGAGGGCTCGACTGACCCGACTGTGCCCAAAAACTGCAACGCAAAGTTGCAGGGCTCGAAGGCGTGTCCTCGGCCGAAGTTACATTTGAAACCGGCAAACTCACCGTATCGTTTAGTGATGAAGTTATTTCTCCAACAGATATAATAAACGCCGTAGGGGCCGGCGGTTATACGGCGGAACTTGAGGGTGTTAGAAAAATATCCGAACCGAAAAGGTCGTTCTGGCTTACGGATAAACGCGCGATCACTGTTTTAATGGCGGCGATTCCGCTCGCGCTAGGTGCGCTCCTACAGCTATTTACCGGCCTCTTTGGCATTAGTATAGTTCTTCTTGTTGCGGCAACAGCTATAGCGGGCTACAAGCCCGCACACAGCGCTGTTTCTTCTCTCCGGTCCTTTGTATTCGATATGAACGTATTAATGACGGTCGCCGTAATTGGCGCGTTTTTCCTCGGTCAGTGGCTCGAAGCAGCAACGGTTATGTTCCTCTACGCCGTCGGCACCATGCTCGAGGCGTTCACGATGGATAAAACCCGTCATGCGATTCACCGGTTGCTTGAAATCGCCCCAAGCGAGGCAACGGTCAAGGTCGGCGACGCCACGCGCGTTGTGCCTACGGACATGGTGCAGGTCGGCGACATCGTTGTTGTTAAACCGGGCGAACGCATCCCTATAGACGGTACTGTTATGCTCGGGCGTTCATCGGTGAATCAGTCTACGGTCACGGGGGAGTCGCTTCCCGTCGTAAAAGATGTAGGCGACCCTGTGTTTGCCGGCACGCTCAATAATGAAGGATACCTTGAAATAGCCTCGACGCGGCGCTCAAGTGATTCGACGCTTTCCCATATCATCCGACTGATCGAAGATGCCCAAACGAAAAAAGCACCGGCCCAGCAATTCATTAACCGGTTTTCGATATACTACACGCCGGTCGTGATCGGTATTGCCATCGCCGTCGCGGTTATTCCCCCGCTCTTCGGACAGCCGTTTTCGACGTGGTTCTATCGTTCGCTCGTCTTGCTGGTTATATCGTGCCCGTGCGCACTGGTTATCTCGACGCCCGTTTCAATCGCATCTGCAATCGGGGCCGCGTCGCGCAACGGTGTGCTCATTAAAGGTGGCGCATACCTTGAAACCGCCGCGACCGTGTCGGCGATAGTTTTCGATAAAACCGGCACGCTCACTTCCGGGCACCTAAGCGTTACCGATGTGGTTTCGCTAAACAGCTATAGCGAGGACGAGCTTATCGCTGTTATCGCCGCAATCGAGGCACGCTCCGGCCACCCGCTTGCCGATGCAGTTGTTGAATATGCTCGCGATCGCGACATTACATACACCGAACCGCAAAGCTTTGAGTCTATGCCCGGCCGAGGCCTCAAGGCCCAGCTCGATTCAACCTCGTACTATATTGGAAACCCCCGGCTGTTCAGCGAACTTAGTATTACCGACCCGGCTGCGACCCCGCTCGTTTCGGCGATGCAGCATGAAGGAAAAACGGTGTTCATGTTGGGCACCGAGGATTGCCTGCTCGGTATCATGGCGGTTGCCGATAAGCTGAGACACGATGCCCGTCTTGCGGTTCACAAGCTTCACGATGCCGGCGTAAAGCATATCGTTATGCTGACCGGCGACAACACCGAAACAGCGAAGGAAATTGCAGCACAAGCAGGCATATCGGAGTTTCGCGCAGAGTTGCTGCCCGAGGATAAGGTAAATGCACTGGAGACCATCTCGAAGCAATACGGCCGGGTTGTTATGGTCGGCGACGGTGTTAACGACGCACCTGCGATCTCGCGGGCCGACGTGGGCATCGCGATGGGTGCGATTGGCTCGGACGTGGCGCTTGAGACCGCTGATATCGCCCTTATGGGTGATGAGCTTATTAATATACCGTATGTCATACGGCTAAGCCGACGGGCGCTCCGCATTATCAAGCAAAACGTCTTCGCCTCGGTCGCAGTTAAGCTTGCCTTTATTGTGCTCGCGGTCGCGGGTATGGCAACATTGTGGATGGCGGTTTTCGCCGATACCGGTATCTCTATCCTTGTTATTTTGAACGGAATGCGGCTCTTTTCCCGCAAGATTTAGGGGTGATCGAAATGAAACTAGCGGTTGTTGATTTTAAAATATGCAATCAATGCGTTAAATGTACGGCGCGCAAATCATGCCCGACAAAAGCTCTTTTTCAGGTAGATTCGGAAGAGCCCGCTTCGGTGGATACCAAGCTTTGCTACGGCTGCGGTAAATGTATATCGGAATGCCCGTACAGCGCACTATCGGTAAAAGAGCTCTAAAGTCATATTGCAAGCGATTTATGCTACAGCTTAGGCTTCCTCGCTGGCTTTCGCGCAACTACCTGGCGTACGATATCCCAATACATACGCATTCTCGCGC
This sequence comes from Candidatus Aquicultor sp., assembly GCA_036504445.1. Classification (NCBI taxonomy): domain Bacteria; kingdom Bacillati; phylum Actinomycetota; class Candidatus Aquicultoria; order Candidatus Aquicultorales; family Candidatus Aquicultoraceae; genus Candidatus Aquicultor; species Candidatus Aquicultor sp. The sequence goes on along the minus strand of DASXVE010000015.1, from coordinate 17,247 downwards.
GTTGGCCATCGACAAAACCGAGCTTCTCTTCTTTCATTACCTGAGAAGCATCTGCCAGCAATATTTCCTCAACCTTGTATTTGTTGCGTTTAGCGTGCTGCGTGATAGCAATTTCAACACCAAAGCCCGTTTCGCTGAGATCGTGCAATCCTTCTAAAAACGATCTCTTAACCGCACGCTGCCCGGATATCATCGGCACGATTGCCTGCGCTAAATCGGTAGACAACCTTCCGCCCGCAAACTTACCGACGGTCATCATAAGCTCACTGTCTTTTAGCAGCGGCTGCACGAGGTCTTCGATATGCTGCGGCGTCATGCCGATCAGATCAGCATCTATGAAGAGAAGAATATCCGACTCTTGAGCAGCCTCGATTCCCGTCTGCATGGCGGCGCCTTTGCCGCCGTTTTCCCGCCGATCGTGTACGGCCACACCGAACGACCGTGCGGCTGATGATGTATTATCACTGGAACCATCATTAACGACGATTACTTCGTCGATTATGGGCACGGTTTTTAGTACGGACAGAACCGTCCCGATACGTTCTTCCTCGTTATACGCCGGTACGATAGCCGTTATTTTATTGATTGTTTTATGATTCGTTTCCAAATCTATCTGCCCCAACCTCGATTTCTTTGTGCATCTGTTCTACCAACGCTGCCACATTTTCTACTACGTTTTCGATCGGGTATTCAAGCCGCTCTCCGGTAGCACGTATCTTTACTTCGGCGTTACCGCTCTTGAGCGTACGCGCACCGATTACAACTTGAACCGGAATTCCGATGAGATCGGCATCGGCGAACTTCTTCCCCGCCGATTCGACCCTATCGTCGATTACTACCTCGACTCCGCTCTCGCCAAGCTGCTCGTAGATTCTATCGGCGAGCTCTTGCTGATCGGTCTTATCGTAGTTGAGAACAACGACCTCAACCTCATACGGGGCTATACTGATCGGCCAGATAATACCGCTTTCGTCGTGGTTTTGTTCGATTGCCGCCGCGACCGTTCGGCTCACGCCGATACCGTATGAACCCATGATGTACGGTTTCTGCCGCCCTTCCTCGTCGGTGAAGGTAGCATCCATCGCCTCACTATATTTTGTTCCGAGCTGGAAGATATGCCCGACCTCGATCCCCTTGACGCCGATTAAACTGCCGTCGCATCCCGGGCACGCGTCGCCGGTTTTTACGATTTTTACATCGAACCATTCATCGACCTGGAAATCCTCGCCGATGTTTACGTTTGTAAGATGTGCGTTTTCTTTGTTCGCACCTACGACAAAGTTGCGCATTACCGATATCTCGTTATCGGCGATCAGTTTAATACCTTTGAGGCCGGCCGGGCCGACGTATCCTTGTATCAGTTCAGGATAATCCTGCCATTCCATACCCGCAAGCAGGCGAAAATCGGTTGTCCCAAGCGCTTTTCCAAGCTTCTCTTCGTTGACATCGCGGTCGCCGCGGATGAGCACCGCCACAACCTCGCCACCGCTTTTATATATGAGCGTTTTTACCAGCTTGTCTGAAGGAATACCGAGGAATGTTGAGACTTCCTCGATACTCTTCTGCCCCGGCGTACTTACAACTTCAGCCTTCTTTATCTCTTCTGTTGACGGTTCCGCAAGCTTTGTTGTTGCGACATCCTGACTTGCGGCGTAATCGCATGAATCGCAGTAAAAGATCGTATCCTCTCCCGAATCGGCGAGCACCATGAATTCCTGCGAAACCTTACCGCCGATAAGCCCCGATGACGCATCAACCGCCCTAAAATCGAGCCCGCATCGTGCGAACGTACGGCTGTAAGCCGAATACATGTTTTTATACACACACCGCAGATCTTCCATGTCTCTACCGAAGCTGTAAGCGTCTTTCATAATGAACTCGCGCCCGCGCATCAAACCGAAGCGAGGCCTGATCTCGTCGCGAAATTTTACCTGTATTTGATAGAGCGTGAGCGGCAGCTGCCGGTACGAGCGAACTTCGTCCTTAACCAAGGCGGTGACGAGCTCCTCGTGTGTGGGGCCGAGCGCAAACTCGCGCCCGTTGCGGTCTTCAAGGCGCATCATCTCGGGACCGTACTGGAACCAGCGCCCGCTTTGCTTCCAGATATCCGCGGGCTGCAGCGCCGACATCAGAATCTCCTGCGCCGCTATTCGATCCATTTCTTCCCGGATAATATTTTCAATTTTTTTAAGCGTACGGTATCCCAGCGGTAAAAACGTGTAGATACCGGCCGCGACTTTTCGTATCAAACCGGCGCGCAAGAGCAGCTTGTGGCTGATAACTTCAGCCTCAGCCGGGCTTTCTTTAAGCGTCGGTGCAAATAATATGGAAAACCTCATGAATATCCCCCTGAAAAACGGCTACTATGCATACATCGCTTACTATTCTAGCATAATATACAAAAGCGGCATGCACGTGCCGCGTTGTTACGAGTTATATTTCATTGCCAATGCGCGTTGTCTTACTCGGCTTCCAGACCTTCTTCCTTTTCTTTTACGTCGCTGATGAGCAGTTCGATCTCGCCCATAAGTTCTTCGACCATGTCTTCAGCAGCGACCTTGCGCACTGCCTTGCCGTTCTTAAAAAGAACGCCCTCGCGCTTTCCGCCGGCAATACCGATATCAGCCTCACGAGCCTCACCGGGCCCGTTGACGGCACATCCCATGATGGCAACTTTAATCGGCGCCTTAATTGTCACCAACCGCTTTTCGATCTCGTTTACAACAGGAATTACGTCGATATCGCACCGGCCGCACGTCGGGCAAGATATAATTTCCGGCCCTCGCGAACGAAGCTCAAGCGCCTGCAATATCTGGTACGCTACGTGTATTTCATGTACGGGATCGGCTGATAACGACACGCGCATGGTGTCGCCGATACCGTCGGCCAGCAGCGCCCCAAGCCCGACCGATGACTTTATTGTGCCCGATGATAAGCTGCCGGATTCGGTAATACCCAGGTGCAGAGGATAATCCGTTTTCTCCGACAACATGCGGTACGCCTTAATCGAATTGTTTACGGATGATGATTTCACCGAAAGCACGATGTTGTGAAACCGCATGCTCTCGCAAAACTCTACATATTCTATGCAGCTTTTAACCAGCGCAGCAGCAGCATCGGGCTCTTTATTGTATTTAGGATGGAGCGACCCGGAGTTTACGCCCACGCGGATTGCTACATCATGCTCTTTCGCTTTCTCGATAACTTTGGCGAAGTTCTCGAGACCGCCGATATTGCCCGGGTTGATGCGAATTTTATCGACGCCCGCTTCAATTGCGCCGACAGCATATTCCCAATGAAAATGGATGTCGGCGATGAGCGGGGTGCTTATTTCCTTCTTGATTTTCGCCAGCGCCGCGATGTCTGCACGCGTAGGTACTGCAACGCGGATAAGCTCGCAGCCGACGGCTTCAAGCTCCCTTATCTGCTCGACCGTTGCGGCAACATCTTCGGTTTTCTTATTGGTCATCGATTGAACGGCGACGGGGTTACCGCCGCCGATTATTACATCACCGATGCTAACAGTTCGTGTTAAGCGCTTCACCTTTACCCACCACCCGGGAACGGTGTCCCCGCTACAATCTTAGCTATATCCGCATATACGAAATAGACCATGAGCGCGAGTAACAGCGCCATGCCGATGGCATTGACCGCATAAACCAGCTTCTGGTTCACCGGGCCGCGTTTTATGCCCTCGATGCCCAGAATTGCGAGCCGCCCGCCGTCGAGCGGAGGAATCGGAAGCAGATTGACGATACCGATATTCACGCTGATTATCGCCATGAACCATATGAACTGCCAGAAACTTTCCTGCGCGATTTTGGCGGATTCGGACACGATACGTACCGGCCCGGCGCTGTCTTTTACCAACAACCCAAGATTCGTCGTAATTACCGTGTACAGCGTGACCACCATAAATTTTACGATAAGCCATGTTGTGACCAGCCCTTGCCATGCCGCCGCAAACGGATTGAGCTGCTTGAATCCTATGCTGATACCTAAGAATCCTTTACCGTTTTTCTTATCGAGAGTCGGTAATAATGTGAGCGTTTTGCCGTTGCGGTCGACTACAATGGTGACCTGTTTGCCGGGTTTGCTCTTCAAACCGCTTACCAAGCCGTTCCATGTCTTTACTTTCTTACCGTCCACCGAGATAACTCTATCGCCTTCCTTAAGACCGACTTTCTGCGCCGGCGAAGATTTCGAAACCCGGCCGAGGATATTGCTCCCCCCAGAGGCTGGATCTTTCGGCATACCCTGGAACATAAGCATAACAGCGACCAGCACCACGCACAGAATAATATTCATAAGCGGTCCCGCAACCATGATGATCGCTTTTTTCCAGCGCGGCTGGGTATCATACTTACGCTCCGGGGGCGTATTTCTGTCCTCTTCATCCTCTTCTGTTTGCAGCTCGGATTCGACGCCCGCAAACCTAACGTAGCCGCCGAACGGCAGAGCCGTTACGCCGTACTCGGTTTCACCCCATTTGAGCGAGAGGACTCGCGGGCCCGGTAGGCCGAACATGAATTCCCTTACTTTAAGTCCCATCAATTTACCGGCGGTAAAATGACCGAACTCATGTATGAAGATTATGAGACCTAATCCAATGATAGCAACAAGAATAAATATTTGGCTTCACTCCCTCTTACTATACGAACACTATAAGAATAGCTTGTAACGCGTTGTTTTCCAACTGCAGCAAACCGCTTAATGTATCGCCTTAATTATTAGCCGGGCGTCGGACCGTGCCTTTGCTTCTGCCTCCAGTAATATACCCAAATCGGTTTCGTCGGCACCATTGTGCATATCCATAACCGAGTGGATAATGCGAGGTATATCCGTGAACGCAATAGCGCCGTTTAAAAATGCTTCGACTGCTTCTTCGTTGGCTGCATTGAGGACCGCCGGATAGGTCCTTCCAAGCTTGATCGCATCATAGGCGTATTGCAAGCATCGAAAATTCTTTACATCCGGCTCTTCGAACGTAAGCATCCGCAATTCGGCGAAATCGAGCGATGGTAGCGGCGATTGTAGCCGCTCCGGGTATGATATCGCATATTGTATCGGGATGCGCATATCGGTCTGGCCGAGATGCGCTTTGATCGACCCGTCCTCGAATTCCACCATTGAGTGGATGATGCTTTGCGGGTGCACGACGACGTCGAGCTTTTCGTACGGCATATCGAACAGCCACCGCGCCTCTATTACTTCGAGCCCCTTGTTCATCAAAGTTGCGGAATCAATCGTAATCTTCGGGCCCATCGTCCAGCGGGGATGTGCGAGCGCTTGGGCTACGGTTACTGCTTTAAGCTCTTCAAACGCTTTACCACGGAACGGGCCGCCCGATGCGGTTATTATGATTCTCTTTACCTCGTCTTTGAGCTCGCCGATCATACACTGAAATATGGCGTTATGCTCGCTATCGACAGGCAGAATCTCGGCGCCTGTTTCTTCTCGTACACGATTAACGATTGCGCCCCCGGCAACCATTGATTCTTTGTTTGCAAGAGCAAGCGTTTTGCCGCTTCTAAGCGCCGCCAGCGTTGACTTTAAGCCGACCGACCCTACCAGCGCGTTGAGAACGAGATCGGCGCCCGGGTGCGCTGCGAGTTCCTCAAGCCCTTCTAAGCCCGCGGCAATTTCGACGTTTTTGATGCCTTGTGAGGCAAGCTCAAGGGCTTTATCCTTATCGGTTACAACAACAACCTGCGGCTTTACCTCTTCGATTTGTTGAGCCAGTGTTTCGATATTGCGGTGCGCCGCCAAGCCTATGACGTTAAAACGCTCGGGATGTCGCTTCACAACATCGACCGTCTGTGTTCCGATAGACCCTGTTGAGCCCAAAATTACTATATTCTTCAATATAATCCTCTTTACAGGCCGATATTTATAAATATTTACTCAAGATTATACGTAATAAGCCTAATTATTACTGTATACATTTAAATACTACTAAGTCTATAGACTTAGTAGTATTTGCTTTTCACTCTTGTTGTTCATTATTATTCTTTAAGCAATACAATGTTTTCGGTTTGCTACGTAATCAGCAGCCAGAAGTAGTACCCGACGACTGCCGCAAACATTAAGCTATCGAACCTATCCATGAATCCGCCGTGACCCGGTATTAGAACCCCCGAGTCTTTAACCCGCACTTCTCGCTTGATTCTCGACTCAACGAGATCGCCAATCGGTGCGGCAATTCCGATCAATAATCCCATCGTAAAGCCTTCTATAAGCGCCAAAGGCATGCCTTGCCGGGCTGCAAACGGCAGCCACGGAAGCACGAATAATATAGCGATGACTACGGCCGGCGTGAACATCCCGGCAAGCAGACCTTCCAACGTCTTGTTTGCGCTTATAGCCGGTGCGATTTTTCTCTTACCGATTGCACTGCCGATTCCGTATGCGCCGATATCGCTTACCCATGTACCGATAAAGACGAGCAAAACCCCTATGAAGCCGTACTCGACCGTGTAAAGCAATACCGTATGGCTCAACGACAGCGACACATACACTATACCGAATACCGTTAGCGCCGTGTCGACAATCGTGGTTTGTGCAAACGCCAGCCGCATGAGCGCAATTATCATAATTGCTATAAGCGTCGTGATAATTCCTGAAGAGCCCGCCGCAAGCGCGCTGACGACGACCACGAGGCCTCCAATGACGCCAAGCGGAATGCTCGGTTTGTAGTCTCGCAGCACAAACATCGAATACAGTTCGTCGATAGCGATTGTTGCAACTACAGCGATTAAAAAGGTGAAAACAAATTTCCCCAACAGCAAGCATGCGATGATTACCGGAACTCCAACCAGCGTACTGATGACTCGTTCTCTTAGCATGTATAGCTCCTGTGCTGCTAAAGTTTTCTGTGGTCGCTACAAATTTCTTGCTACATTTTTTTAGGTTAGTCTTGCGATATTAATCTTTGCCTAATCCGCCGAATCTTCTTTTGCGGGTTTGGAAGTCGGCTACCGCCTCTACTAGATCGGCCTCGGTAAAATCGGGCCATAGTGTTTCCGTAACCCAGAATTCGGCATATGCTATCTGCCAGAGGAGAAAGTTGCTTATCCTAAGCTCACCGCTCGTACGTATAAGCAACTCGGGGTCTGGTATATTTGAAGTATACAGGTAATGAGAGAAGTTTTCCTCATCTATTTCAGGAATTTTGTTTCCTTCGAGAGCTTCGTTACATATAGCCCTGACGGCATCGACGATTTCAGCCCGGCCGCTGTAATTAATGGCAACGACAAGGGTAAGCGTCGTGTTGTCTTTTGTGCGCTCTGCGGCATTCTCAAAGGCTTTCCTGGTACCATCCGGTACGCCGTCCATCCCGCCGATTGTGAGAATTCGAACGCCTTCGGTATCGAGTTCGTCGATATCCTGCCTCAGCTGTTCCTCAAACAGTTGCATCAGGCCCACCACTTCTTCTTTCGGCCTGATCCAGTTCTCGGTCGAAAACGCGTAGAGCGTCAGGTACTCGATGCCTATCTTCGGGGCCGCTTCTACGACGCGCCGTATGGTTTTCGCGCCGGCTCTGTGCCCCATCAATCTCGGTTGTTTGCGCTGTTTAGCCCAGCGCCCGTTCCCGTCCATTATGATTGCGACATGGCGCGGTATCGTTCCCTTTTTTACTTCATCTATAGAAAGGCCTTCGCGTTGTTTCTGTTGTTTCGCGCGAAGACCGAATCTATCTAGTACCAATGTATTTACCTTCTCTTATACTTCCATGAGCTCTTTTTCTTTGTGCTGGAGAAGAGCGTCGATTTCTTTCACATATTTTTCGGTAAGCTCATCAATTTTCTTCTCGCCGCGCTTTCGATCGTCCTCGGAGACCGCTTTGTCTTTTTCGAGTTGCGCGAGATCATCGCGGGCTTCGTGACGTACGTTTCGAATACCGACTTTGCCTTCTTCCGCCATCTTTTTGACGAGCTTCACGAATTCCTTGCGCCTCTCCTCACTGAGCGGCGGGAACGGCACCCTAATCACGTTACCGTCATTTGATGGGGTAACGCCCAGATCGGACGACATAATCGCCTTTTCGATCGTCGAGATCGACGATTTATCCCACGGCTGGATGATAGCCAACTGCGCCTCCGGCGTGCTGATGTTCGCTACCTGTTTGAGCGGCGTCTTTGTACCGTAATAATCAACCATAATCCGGTCAAACAGCGTGGCCGAAGCGCGACCTGTCCGAACACCGGCAAACTCGCTCCGAATTGCGTTGACCGCCTTTTGCATTTTTTCTTCCGATTTCGCAAATACGTTCTGCATAACGCTATTAACCTCCTTTTACCACTGTTCCTATATCTTCGCCCATGAGTACTCTCTTTATATTACCTGGCACGTTCATGTTGAAGACAACAATCGGGATATTATTATCCATACAGAGGGAAATAGCGGTCGTGTCCATCACGCGAAGACCCTTGTTAAGCACATCGATATAGGTAAGTTCGCTAAACTTGACGGCGCTTGGATTCTTTTCCGGGTCTGAATCGTAGACACCGTCAACACGCGTCGCTTTGAGGATGACATCCGCCCCGATCTCAAGCGCTCTGAGTGCGGCCGCGGTATCTGTACTGAAAAACGGGTTACCCGTGCCCGCCGCGAAAATTACGGCGCGCCCTTTTTCAAGGTGGCGCATCGCACGACGGCGAATATACGGTTCTGCAACTTCTTGGATTGTGAGTGCGGATTGCACGCGCGTCACAACACCTTCGCGCTCCATTGCTTCTTGCAGCGCTATCGCATTCATGACGGTTGCAAGCATGCCGATATAGTCGGCCGTCGCCCTATCCATGCCTCGCGAACTTGCTTCAAAGCCTCTGAATATGTTGCCGCCACCGACAACGATTGCGAGCTCGATATGATCGTCATAGAGCTGTTTGATTTGCTGCGCTATCGAGCGCATTACCTCGGGATCTATCCCGTAGCCGTTATTGCCGGCCAGCGATTGGCCGCTTAATTTAAGCAACGCCCTTTTGTACTTGTAATCTGTCATAGCTTCACTCTTCTAATCAAGTTCGTAGTTGCCCTGACTTTTTGCTGTTTATGCGTTCTCGCCCAGCTCGTAGCGGGAGAACCTCTTTATCCCGATATTCTCGCCCAGTTTAGCCACAACGGTCCCGAGCAGATCGTTGATCGTTAGATCAGAGTTTTTAACGAATGTTTGCTCAAGCAAGCATACCTGCTGGTAATATTTCTCGAGTCGACCTGTTGCGATTTTATCGAGAACAGCGTCGGGCTTGCCCTCCTCAATACCCTGTGCGCGATAGATTTCTACCTCTTTTTGAACGACATCGTCCGGTACATCTTCCCGGCGCACGTAGAGCGGATTGCCCGCTGCGACCTGCAACGCTACATCGTGTACAAACTGCTTAAAGTCGTCGCTTCGCGCAACGAAATCGGTTTCACTGTTTACTTCTACAAGTACGCCGATTTTTCCTCCTGCGTGTATGTACGCATCGACGATACCCTCTTTTGCCTCTTTGCCGGCCCTTTTACCGAGCGTCGCCAGGCCTTTCTTGCGCAACATATCGGTCGCTTCAACTATGTCGCCTTTAGCCTCGGTGAGCGCCTTCTTGCAATCCATCATGCCGCAGCCTGTCATTTTTCTCAGCTCATTAACTGCGGCTGCAGTAATTTCTGCCATCTGAAACCTCCTCGACTATTCCTGGCCCAACGCTCAGTTACCCGCTTTCACATGCTTGAAAACGGGTAACTGCTAATGCTTCGAGCCGATTATTTCTGCTTTTTCTACCCTTCGGGTATAGACCATTTAGATCTTACTATGCCTTTTGCTCGACCGCGTCTGCTTTCTCTTTGACAGCAGCCTGTGGCAAGCCTGCAATGTTAACCGGACCTTCCGGCTGTGCCGCCGCAGTTTCTTGAGCTTTCTCTAAAGCTTTTTCCGCCACAGCTTTCTCTTTTGCCGCCGCTTCTTCGCCGATCTGGGCAAGCCAGGTCTCACGGCCTTCAAGCGCCGCATCAGCGATAACACGAGTGATCAAGGTAACGGCGCGGATTGCGTCATCGTTGCCTGGGATCACATAATCGATCTCATCCGGATCGCAGTTCGTGTCAACAATGGCTACGATCGGAATCTCTAAGCGCCTGGCCTCTTGAACCGCAATGCGCTCTTTTCTCGGGTCGATGATAAACACCGCGCCCGGAAGACGCTTCATGTCCTTGATCCCGCCGAGGTTACGCTCGAGTTTTTCCTTTTCGGTCGAGGCTTTTAGAAACTCCTTCTTTGTCATATGGGAAGGAGTCTCTGTGCCGAGACTTTCGAGGTACTCAAGACGTTTTACACGACCCTGGATTGTCTTAAAGTTGGTAAGCATACCGCCGAGCCAGCGATAGCTGACATACGGCATTGCGGATTTTGCCGCTTCTTCGCGAACGGCTTCCTGCGCTTGCTTCTTGGTTCCAACAAACAAGACCGTCTCGCCGTTTGCCGCTATCTGCTTAATAAAGCTGTGCGCTTTCTCGAGAAGACCGAGTGTCTGCTGAAGGTCGATAATGTAGATACCGTTGCGTTCGGTAAAGATGTAAGTTTTCATCTTTGGGTTCCAACGACGGGTCTGATGCCCGAAGTGTACACCCGCTTCTAAAAGGTGCTTCATGGAAACAACCGCCATAGTTGCACCTCCTTTCATGGGTTTTTTTCCTCCGCCGGCTTCAACTTCTATTCGACCCGTAGGCACCGGAATAGAATCCACCGACGTGTGTAATCTGAGGTATTGTAGCATAAAGTGTGGTGATGCGGCAAGTGGTCATGTGCGTGCACTAAATCGAAGGCTCATTTTTTGGGCTTCCTACTTCATCTCTTTTAAACGATAACCGACGCCCGGCTCCGTTATAATGTACTCAGGCTGGGTCGGGTCGGATTCGATTTTTTTCCGCAGCTGACCGATGTAAATGCGCAGGTAGTGCGTTTCCTTTTGGTATTCTTTCCCCCAAATTGAAGACAATAGTTGTTTGTGGGTTAAAACGCGACCTGAATAAACGGCGAGGTTCTTCAAAATATCATACTCTGTAGGTGTTAGTTTTACTTCTTTCCCTCTTAATGTAACCAGACGGTGTGTCAGGTCAATCGATAGATCGCCCACGACGATTACGGGTTCGCCCTCGTTCTTAGCGATATGTCTCAGCGCGACACGGACACGCGCCAATAATTCTCCCATGCTAAACGGCTTCGTCACGTAATCATCCGCGCCGGCATCGAGTGCTTTGATTTTCTCGAGCTCTTGCTCGATGACGGTTAGAATGATGACCGGAACACTCGACCATTCCCTGATACGCCCGAGAACAGCCAACCCATCCAGGTCGGGTAAGCCAAGGTCGAGGATTATTAGATCGGGATGATATGTTGCGGCCGACTTTAGGCCCTCGTGCCCGGAATCGGCCTCGCTCACTTGATACCCGTGCCCTTCTAACGCGACCCGCAGCAGCCGTCTGATTTGCGTCTCATCATCGATAATTAGAATTCGCGCGCCTTTATCTTTATCAGAAATCTTCGACACCTTCTTTTGTGATCGGCTCAATTACGGTGGGTTGACTATCAAGCGGCAAAGTAAACGTGAAGATGCTGCCGCCTTCGGGCGCCACATCAACCCAGATAGAACCCTCATGTACTTCTATAAGCCCTTTGCATATTGAAAGGCCGAGACCGGTACCCCGTACATGTTCGGATGAGTATAGACGATAGAATTTATCGAACACTCTATCTTTATCGGCTTCAGCTATCCCCGAACCTCTGTCGCCGATGGCTACTATAAGATCATTATCCCCCGGGGTTACGGTAATCGATATCTCGCTACCCTGCGGTGAATAATTGACGGCGTTATATAAAAGATTTATGATAACCTGCTCGATTAGCGAGAAATCGGCTTGAACCAACGGGAGCTCGGTTGGGATTTCGACACGTATCGACCGATCCCGTACGACGTCTTGAGCCTGAGCGAGTGCGACTCCAATAATATCCTGAATATCGCACCAGTCTTTATTCAACGTAAGCATACCGCTCTCCAGGCGCGCCGAGTCGAGGATGTTTCCAACCATGTGATTCATACGGAGTGCCCCGTCTTTGATCGTTTCGACCAAAGCCCGCCGTGCTTCCGAGTTGTAAATTCCCTCCTCTTGAAGGCTCGTCACAGCCCCTGTGATCGATGCCAACGGAGTGCGCAGGTCGTGCGAGACCGAATTAAACAACGCGGTGCGAAGCTTTTCCGATGCCGCTATGTGGCGTATCTTATGCGCCTCTGCAGCAAGCTGCAGGCGCACGATGGCAACGGCGCTTAAGTTTGAAAATGCTTCAAGAAGCTGTCTCTGACCGCCGGAAAGCGTCCGTTCCGGTTGTTTCGGCAAGACGCCTATCATGCCCAATGTTTTATCCTTGGTCCGCAATGGAATAAATACGCTCTTGCCGAGCCAATCCGCCGAAGCTTCCTTGCTTTCTTCTACGAGCACTCCTTCAGTAGTTGTCGCGGCTACGATTTGCGGTATGCCGGTAACATCCGGCATAAGAATGACCGCGTCGCCATCAATTGTCTGAGCGATCACCTGCACAATCGTGTCCTGTAGGTGCTGCAGATCCGTCTCGGCGGCCATCTTTCGGCTTAACGCGTAAAGGGCCGCCGTTCGCTCCTCACGCTTTCGGGCCGTCCGCGCCTCATCCTTTAATCTGCTTGCTAGATCGCCGGTAACGAAGGCAATAATGCAGAAGATGATAAAGGTAATGAGATAGCGCAAGTCTGCGACCGAAAAACTCAAGACCGGCGGTACAAAGAAATAGTCGAACGCTATAACGGATAGTATGGCCGATGAAACCGTTGCCGCTCGTCCCCACCGGATAACGCCGTAAAGCACCGGTATTAGGTAGAGTAACGCTATGTTGGCCAGGTCGAACACAGATTCAAAGTATAAATGCAGCACTTTTAGCACTGCCGTCAGCAAGATAACCCCGATAAATATGTCTAAATGCGGCCTGATACTTAACAGAGCGGCAAACTTATTTCGGCTCTCGCCTTCACCTTGCATCAACACATCTTCTGAAGCGGGTCGGCCGGTTTGTTTAATAGAATTCGTCATTGTCATTATCCTAGTCTACGCGCGGATACAACGTACTGCAAGTTTAGGATAACTGGTACGGTACGCTGCTTATAATCACTTTTGGCTGGAGCATAAGGCGAGTTCTAAGAATAAAGGCTGTCTGATTATGAAGCAGTTGCTCCCACCATTTGCTTACAACAAACTCTGGAACGACGATGGTTATAAAGTCATCGGGATTCGCATTGTGGATCTCGCGTACTCTGTTGATGATTGGGGTGATGATGTCCCGGTACGGTGATTCTAGAACCTCTAGAGGCGTACTAAAGCCGAACGTCTCCCATTTCTCAAGGATGTTAGTCGGGACTTCGCCCTGCGTGTTCACGTAGATAACGTTGACACTGTTGCCGCTCGAGATCATCTTGGCATAGCGTAACGCTTCGAGCGTGCCGCAATGTACACCGCCGATGCACATTAGAACCCAATTTTTGCCCGGTTTCGGCGGTTTTAGGTTGCAAAGTGTGAGTGATTGGGCCACCTTATTGTAATGCTTTTTGATTCTTAGAAATATTGTGATCAGTATAGGAATTACTGCGATAACGATCCACGCCCCGAGCGCAAATTTGGTTATCGCAACTACCATGAGAACGGTAAACGTCGTTAATGCTCCAAGCCCATTGATAATAGCTTTTTTAATCCAGCCCTTACCGCGCACCCTAAACCAGCGTCTAACCATAGCGGACTGCGACAACGTGAAGCTCATAAAAACGCCTATCGCATAAAGCGGAATCAGCTTGCTGGTGTTACCGCTGAACCCGATGACGAGAATTATGGAGAATAACGCCAGCATTATGATACCGTTCGAGAACGCCAGCTTATCACCCTTGTTGGCAAGCTGCCGAGGCATAAAACCATCGCGCGCCATAAAGTAAGACACCCGCGGAAAGTCGGAGAAACTGGTATTGGCCGCTACAACAAGAATCAATGCCGTCGCCGCCTGTATGAAATAGTATACGGCGGATGTTCCGAATACACCGCGGGCAAGCTGTGAAAGCACGGTTTCGGTCGCACTCGGCACGATATTATAGATGCGGGCGAGTTCCGTTATGCCGAAGAAGGTTATGCCGAGTATGATGGCCATCAGTAAAAGCGTCGTTCGGGCGTTCTTGGTTTCGGGTTTCTTAAACGCCGGTACACCATCGCTGATGGCTTCGACACCGGTTAGCGCCGAACAGCCGGACGAGAACGCTCTTAGAACGAGAAATATCGTAATGGGCTGAAGCATCGATGCCTCGATTGGGTCGCCGGAGGTAAATGTATGCCCGGTATAGTGCCTGAAGAATCCAACCCCGATTAACAAGGCGAGCCCGAAAACGAACGAATACGTGGGTATTGCGAATATTTTTCCTGATTCACGGATTCCGCGTAGATTCGCCAACATGGTCAAAAGGATGAAGACAACGCAAAGCTCAACCCTATAGTTATAGAGAAGCGGGATTGCCGATGTGATGGCGGCAACCCCGGATGCAATACTAACCGCCACAGTCAGAACGTAATCTATCAAGAGGGACGAACCCGCAACCAGCCCGATCTTGTGTCCAAGATTATCGCTGGCGACAATGTAGGATCCCCCGCCGGCCGGGTACGCTTCAATGATTTGCCGGTAGGATACGGCCAGGATAGCCAAGAGCGCAATTATCGCCATAGCTATCGGCAGCGACAGGTACAATGCGCCGGCGCCGGCAAGAACCAGAACAATAAGGATTTCTTCCGTTGCATACGCTACGGATGACATAGCGTCAGATGAAAATACTGCTAGCGCAAGTGTTTTTATGAGTCTTTCTTCGTGAGCGCGCTCGTTGGCAATCGGCTGGCCGAGCAGCGTTCGCTTTAGAGTTTGAACAGACACAGCTTCTTACGTGACTCCTGCTTATGTGATATCAGAAGCAAATCTCTGATCACATGCTCGTATTTTGACAAATATCAGATTCAAATAGCTTATCGCTCGTTGGTGTTAAGAAGTCATTAAGATTAGCGGGATTAGCGTAAAGATATCGTAAAGATTTTACCTAACCTTTATGCCACGTGGATAGATACTGCCTTACAATTAAAAGCGCGCAGAGCACAACTAAAACCCACAGCACGTCGGTAATTATCGTGTTTTCCATTTAACCGCACCTCAACTGGTTGTACATCTTTGCTACTGCAGCGTTGTTCTGGCTATGAATATCCAGTAGCAAGACGCCCTGTCTTCTGCTAGTAATTTACCGCAGCATAGCGTCAAATTGCCGTTAAGAAGAGGTGCGGATGCGTAAAGATTTCATAAAAATATCGAGGTGGAAGCTAGCAAAGCGTCTACATTTTTAAGAACTCTAGCAGCTTATAGACCAGGATTGCGGGCCAAACAAGGGCTTTGAGAAAACCCAGTACCCCAATCCAGAACGATGTCGCATGTTGGATGTAATAGACAAGTGCTCCAATAAAAGCCAGACCATAGGCACTGCTGGAAACACCGCCGGAAACGTCACTATTAGCCATATTATCCTCCTCATAGCCGGAACAAAGGTCGCCCATATTGTAAAGATGGTCAGGAGCGTAAATGCTACAATTTCCGTATAGGCAGTCGCCTTGCTGAATACTCCGCCGCGCAGCATAACAAAAGCGATCATCAAAGCTGCGATTTCCGTGAGAGCGAAGCCTATGAAAATACCGGGCGTAAAGTCTTCGCCCCGGCAAGTATCGCCTCCCCCGCTGCGGCTAGCAGAGTTCTTTGTGCGTCTGTTGTAGCCGCCATGTATTTGCCGCTCAGTGCAAACATGAGAATCGCCGCATTAACCGAGGCATAGATTGCCGTACCGGCTAAGTAAAGGATCAATGCAAGACCTGCATAGACTTTATGCGCCCTCCGATGCGTTGCATAGAGAGCTAGATATAAGGGGATTCCAACGGTCAAGGAAATAACATTGAAGAGTCCAAGGTCGCGGAGCCCGAGGAACAGGTTGCTCTGCAAGCGCCCTAACCAATCGACTGCCGTTTGACTACCGTAACGGATGGGCTCCCCACCGAAAGTAAGGATGACATCCACCACGTATAGCAGTACGGCTACCAGGGCAACAGCACCGCCGATTTTGTAGAGACTCTTCCGGCTTGCCTCGGTATTATCAGTATTCGTCCCATCTAAGCTCTTGCGGTTTTCCAATGCGTGCACGCTCCCTCTTCCGCGACACCGCTTGTTATCATATTGTGTTATTCGTTCTTGCCTTGCTTAATCCTTCCCCTGCCCCATATTATTTAGGAATCGATTCCCAAGCGATTATTTACCCACCTTTGTTTTTATCAATTTTGCCCAATCAACCGCCTTTTCGATTTCACCGCCGAGCAACGGCCCCTCTGTCCCTCGGACTTTAAAAGCTTGCGGCTCAGTCACGATTTCGGCCCCTGCCTCTGCCAGTGCTTGGGATATCTTTGTTGCCGCATCACCGTGAACAAAGAGCCTAATCCTGGTATCAAACGCCGCTGCTTTAACATTCTTCATCTGGTCGCGGCCCAGACTTGCTAAAAACTTACCCATCGACTCCGATGGTTTCCAACTGATAATCGGGCTTCCGACGACAATCAAATCAAGGTCATTTAGTTCCTTTGTTGCGACCTTCGAGACCGGCACGGCTTTAGTGTCCAGCTCTTTGGCAATGGTTTCTGCGATTTTTTGGGTGTTTCCGAAAGTTGAATCAAAGATTACAAGCGCTTTCATTATTTCTCCCGTCTATGTTATCTCTTGTGACATAGTTCCCTCTCGTCGGATTCCTTTTTCTATATTGGATATTATAAGCATCATTCCCAAATAATACGAAGCTTTTAGTAATTGAGCGGTCATCTACCCAAAAAGCGGAACTGGGTGATGTTCTTTGCTTTCGCACTATACTCATTAAGATAGAGCCTTGGCTTGCTGAGCCTTATCCCGTAACAATACCCAAAAAGTAGAATAGCCGCTCTACAAAGCGGTTTTTCCACGTATCATTTTGCATCTAATAAGTGCTCCCCGGATCGGACTATTGAGTTATAACTAAAAGTTGTGGATTGGCTTTTTAAGCAAAAAAGCGTACCCTTCCTTTTGAGACCAATCAAACGAAAGGAGCACGCTTTTATGTTGCATCTTACAACGAATGGATCTGATTGGCTAGAGGAAAAGAGCTT
>DASXVE010000014.1 GCA_036504445.1 Candidatus Aquicultor sp. | reverse complement strand
TATAGGCGAAGACCAATCTCCTTTTCAGGGTCTTAAAGCCCCAGAACAATATCCAGCCTATAGCCTATCTACTCCAGGTTGTACTACTATATATTCCCTGGAGCGGTCAGCGACTACCTCTTTCATAGCATCTCCTTTCTTGCGTAACGCTATTTTATCCGGAAACTGCTTGCTTAAACCTATTAGTCGATTATACCGCCTATTTTATACCTCATTCTGAATCATTAATTTAGGCTGAAGCCAATTAATTAAAAACTTATACGGCATTTTTCAAGGAATCGTGATAATATACCGGTATGGGTATATTGAGTAAGCTTTTCGGTGGCTCGCCTGCCCCACAGACGTTGGGTCGAAATGAGCCGTGCTGGTGCGGGAGTAGCAAGAAATATAAGCTATGCCACTGGGAAAAAGATCAAAAGAAACTTGCGGCTGAGCGTGCGCGCGAGTGCCAGACCGGCTGAAGCAAATAATGCAGACGATACGGCACGGTATGTCGTAGCAGCATGTTTCATACTTAAGAAAGATACATAAATAAACCTCGGAAGATACGTCCAGGCCACCTACTTCGGGTGACCTTTTTTGTGTAAGTATATACACTGCTTTTTCGCATACGGATATGGCCTAAACAGTGAATGACGTTACTTAAAATCCGTCTCCCCATCACATATTGTTGTGGCCCTCATTTGTAAGATTGTTTTCTAGATGTCTGAGTGTGTTTTGGGTATTTACAGTATGTGCCGCTTGTTCCAGATATACTGAGAATCTAGAATGAAGCGAGGTGAACATTGTGGGATATGAGTCATATGTGAAGGAAGTCCCTGGTGAGAAAAGAGGAGAAATATTTCTCTATGCGTTGAGCACGTGTATATGGTGCCAACGGACAAAAGCTCTGCTTAATGAGCTAGAGCTTGAATATAAATATGTGGATGTCGACTTGCTGAGCGGAGCGTCGAGGGACGAGGCAGTAGCAGATATCGGTCGGTGCAACCCAAGCGTTTCGTTTCCAACAATTCGCGTAGAAGACAACGAATGCATTATAGGTTTTCAGGAAGATAAGATTAGAGGGTTGCAACAGAATGGCTAATAACGAAATATCAGAGGAAACAATTGATGCCAGGTACCGGCAGCTTAAAAAGGAAGCCGAGGACGCCGGGTACCATCTTAACCCGGATGTGGATTTTACAAAAGGACTTGTTAGAGGCTTAATCATTAACGAACATCGTTATAGTTATCAGGGATGTCCTTGCCGGCTGGCCTCGGGGGTCCAAGCAGAAGATATCGATATTATTTGCCCGTGCGATTATCGTGATCCCGACCTGACGGATTACGGGAATTGCTACTGCGCGTTGTATGTCTCAAGCGGTATCTCATCAGGTGAAGAAGCGACTACTCCGATACCCGAGCGACGTCCACCAAAAGCACAAAGAGAAGCGCAAATGCAAGAAGATATACATGAGAGCCCGGCGGCGCAAGCCCACGGTTTTTCACTGGAGTATCCGGTATGGCGCTGCCAGGTGTGCGGGTATTTATGCGCGAGAAATGAGCCGCCTGAGGTGTGCCCGATTTGTAAAGCAAAAAAAGAGCGTTTCGGGCGCTTCATATAGGGCTTCAAGCTCCTCGTTGCTGTGTCGGCGGCGAGAGCTGTACGGATTGCAAGCATCGCATACATAAAAAGAGAGGGCGTGCGCCCTCTCTTTTTTCTTGGCCATTATTACTAAGTTATAGCAAGCTTAGCAAGTGGAGTACCGCTAGGATAACGAATACAACTACTAAGACATATAGTATGTTGGCGATTGCCGGTGTGAATGCAAATACGCCTAACAGCTGCAACAGGGCTAAAACAACCACGATGACCAATATTATGTAGAGAATATTCCATAAAGCACTATTTGTCCTCATTGCCATTATCTCCACCCCCTTATAATACGTTTTTACCCACATTTCTCGTGTTCAGACGAAATTAATTGTTGGTTATCGGCAACAATGTGCAAAAAGATTTGGGTGCGATACTATGGGCATCGGGGCGACTAATCGCCTACGCACCTTCTCGTGTGGTAATGAGATGCCGTGCGCAGTTTGATCAGTTTCTCGTTTAGGTTGAGCCCGCCGGATGGGTTTCCGTTTTGTGGTGTACCGTTAAGCTTGATGTCGGCGCAACCGTTTGCGCCGACATCAAGCTCACGAGCAGTAATATCGGTAATGCCGCAGTTCTTTTCATGCCTACCTCTAGACGCGTCTTACTTAAACATGCGGCTTCATGAACGGGTCGTTGTGGAAAATATACGAGTATTCGAAATCCTCATCAAAACAACCATCAGGACCTTGGCCCCCCCGCTTATTCTCCCATGGCCGGAAAACAGAAAGGCAGAACAACAGGAGCAGAAGCACAAGATTGAGAGTCGCAAAGATAAGCGCTGTCTGACGGTTGCTTAGATACACGGCATTCTGCACAACGCTGATTTCCATAGTTAGCGAGATGTAGAGCATCGTTTTCACGCTCGGCATCAATAAAAACCCACCAACCGCTGCAGCCAGAACGGTTGCCACCCATTTAGTCGTTACCCAATGGTGTCTGAAGAATCCCCAATCGGTAAACATACTCAAAAGTAAACCGGTAAAGAGGCTTCCCAGAGCACCGGGAATCACAAGCAAGCTATCTAAGGTGTCGATAATCGTGTTGATTGAGTGCAGCTCATACCCGTTTAGCGGCTTGTGGTTGGCAATAAGAATCGTGAATATGGCTATTCCTCCGCCCAGCCATAGGGATGCAAAAAAGATATGGGTAGTCACAAGACACTTTCTGCCTCTCGAGTGAAGCTTTCTTTGATCCATCCTACCCGTCCTTTAACACCTAATGAGCCCCGATCGGTGTATTACTATATAAAGACAAGAATAAGTTTATATATGACTATTTTTATTATAGAGAATAGCCGATAAATATAAACTACAAGATAGCATTTTTAAGCCCGGTTTGTTTGAAGGTTGACAGTGAGCCTAGGAACGAAATACTATCTGTCACCCATACAAACCACATGCATAGCGAAGCCCGGTATGGTATAATATGGTAAAGGAGGTATCGGCTCTTGGTCAGAGAGCTCGTCTGCGAAAGCTGCGGTAAAACCTGGCTCGTTGATGGACATCCACTTCTCAAAGTAAGAGTGCAGTCATGTCAGAAATGCGGCAGGTTTAGGTTTCATATTGAGCCGGCTTCCCAAAATCACGCCGGATCGCAAAGGATAAAAACCAGAAAGTAAGCTTGGCTTGATTCGCATGCCCCCTTCTTATGTTTTCTCATTCATTCCCCTGAAATATCACGTACTACGATTGAAGCCTCCACTTTCAGTACCACCTAATTAGGTCTCCCTCATGCGCATAATGGTCGAAACGTTTTCTGCTGATTTGCCATAAGAAGTTATGATAGCGTATTGTTACAACCAGGATATATAAGCCTTAACCCAGCATTTGAAGCAACCATGAGAGACGTGATTTGAGACTATCTTTTTTAGCTATGGATGTAGAATCGTCTTAGCCTTTAAGGAGCCATCCAACCGTCACCCGCCGGCGTATAGAATCTTTAAAAGCTTTTACTATTATGGCCCTGGTTAACAGGGCCATTAACCGCTTGGGCTACGGTTGTGAAGATAATTGCCGGTTGCTAAATTTGCCTGCTACCTTGTGGACTCGGTTGTCCGTGGGGGTTCAGTATCTTTATATAGCTCGCCGTCTGTGGACGGGGTCCTGATAGTAGTCTCGGTAGACGGAGAAGTTGGTTCCGTATTAGAAGGCCCGGCGGTTGCCGGTGTAGTGGCAGTTGGATAATTGTCTTGCGGAAGAGTAGTCACGGAAGTTCCCGCATTTATTGCCGGCTGTGTGGTTCTGGTTCTCGCTACTGTTGTTGGAGCCGTACGGGCTATAGTTGTCCTTACCGTGCTCGCTGAAGTCTGGGGTGAAGTATTCGATACCATTCTGCTGCTTTGTTCGATTACCCGAGAGGTAGCGGTGCCCTGCTGTTCTCGTACGCTCGCGTTTGCTGACAGTAGCACGGTAGTATTGGTGCTTGTTGCTTGCGGGTTGCTGGTTTGCGGTACCTGTGACAATTGGCTTAAAGTTCCCGATTGTTGCGGGTTTGACGTTACCGATGTCTCACCGTTGTCGTTTGCTTCCTGATGCTTAGGGGACGTTTTCACGTCGCCTGCGAATATTTCGGACGGCATAGTTGATACCGCTTCTCGGTCGAGTAAATCGCCGGGTTTGCTTATAAGCTGGCCGCGTGCGCCATTAACGGCTATGCCAACGATCATAGCAAGTACCATCACGTTTATAGCGCCATCCATATTACGCCATTGAGAGTCATCGACAGCCGTGCGTCGTCTATAGATGAGAATTCCCAGTACTGCGAGCAAGACAAGATAGCTAAAAAAGCCGAACACCAAAGTTGCCAAGATTGTTCCAATGAATAACACCAGCAACAGGAACCAATTATATGAATCGCTGAAATAAGCTTTAAAGCGCTGTGCGTATTTCATAGTCCCGTTATGCCCACATTATTTGAGGAATAACGCGAAAATGGCGTTCTCTTTTATTCGTTCGTTATATTAACTGCTCAGAGGGTTAAGCATTGAAGGTCGCACGCAGGTTGAACGAGTGCAAGCTACTATCGATAGCGCCGGCGGCCCGCTATGCCGCCGCCGCCGATAGCGCCGATATCGATAAGGAATGCAATCAACACGACAACCACGCCGATACCCTGGACGCCGTTATACGTGTGAACCGACCAGGCATAGGCAAGCGTAGTCAATGGAAGAAAGATCAATCCCAGCAGCGGCAGCAAAAAGTTGTGGTAAACAGATGTAATGTAGTTAGTAAAAATCCAAAGCAATAACAAGACCAAACGCGGCGTGATTAACGCCAGCAAGAACCATGTACATCCGCATCCACACATTGTGTCCCCTTGTCGCCAGCGATTTTAAATGACGTAGATTCTATGATTATTCCCGTTTTTACTGTTGGGATAATTGCTACTTCGGTGTTTTCAGATCGTTTCCAATCGAAAATGCATTTCCGAGGAACTCGTTGATGCCGTAGTAAGCCCTGGTTGTAGGGCTATATACAAACGGCTTTACTTTCTGTATGTCAGGGGCGCCGTTCTCGCCTAAGGCTACCTCGTCAGCTTTTACATCGATGATTTCACCGATGAATTGCGTATGCAGGCCGAGCTCTGCCACATGAATGACGCGGCATTCCAGCACTAAGGGAAATTCGGCGATATATGGCGCGTCAACGGCCTCGCTCTTAACCGGCGTTAAGCCGACATCGGCAAACTTATCGGTACTTCTACCGGTGGTAACGCCAAAATAGTCCGTTTCCTTGATGTACCGCCTGGATGGTATGTTTACTGTAAACGCCTTACGATTCGTGATGTTGCCGTGTGTGTATGTTGCGCTGCGAAACGAAACCGTAACGCATGGTGGTTTTGAGCAGCAAATACCGGCCCAAGCGCTCACTGAAACATCCGGAATTCCATTGCCATCATATGTGCCGATAACCCATGTGGGTGTTGGAAACGCTATGGTTCCCGGCCCAAGCGACTTTTTCATGAACGATCGATCCTCTCTCACTCAACAAAAGATCTTAAATCAAAAAGATTTGTAATCATCAACAACTACAAAATTCGTCATACATGTAGTTGTTCCCTCTTAAACCGCGATTGTAAAACTGCGGCCGTTGAGTCTTTCATATAATCACGGTAATCGTTTTGCATGGCAAGAGTGCTTACACGTCCATAAACGCAGGTGGGTACAGGACGGTTCCCTCGATACCGCTAAGGGCTCCGGGCTTCAATTCAAGCGCCATAAATACTTCATCAGGGACGTCAAACGGTGCTTTTATGCTGAGCGTGGTCGCCGGGACAAACCCAAAACGCGGGTAGTACTCTGCGTGTCCCAACACGATCACGGCATTGTAGTTGAGTTCTTGGCATCTTCTAAGACCATGGACAATAAGCTCAGAGCCGATACCGTGGTTCTGCCTTTCGGGTATCACCGCGACCGGCGCCAGCGCAAGGGATTCTACCGGGCCTTTCTGCGTTTCGATTTCGATCTTACTAAAAAGGATATGACCGACTATCGTGTCATCTTCGAGAGCTACGAGCGACAAGTCGGGTATGTAGGCTGAGGACACGCGGAGTTTTTCGACGAGCTGTGCCTCAGCCTCCTGTCCGAAAGCAAGTTTATTTACTTCATAAACGGCAGGATAGTCATTTTCTGATTCGGGTCTTACGCGCACCATATAATCTCTCTGTATTGTGTTAAGGTCTATCCTATTGTAACGCGGGGAGACGGCTTAGTCTTCAAAGAGCTTTTTATACTTGCCGTAACCTTTCTTTTCAAGGTCTTCCTTTGGTATAAAGCGCATAGCCGCTGAATTCATACAAAAGCGCAAACCGGTCGGCGGCGGCCCATCGTCAAAAACATGGCCGAGGTGAGAATCGGCGTGGGCGCTGCGCACTTCAACCCTACCCCAGGGGCCTGCTTCCCTCCTGGTAACTATATCATCTGATTCCAGGGGTTTGGTGAAGCTCGGCCAACCTGTTCCCGATTCGAACTTATCTTTCGAGCTAAACAGCGGCTCTCCGGATACGACGTCGACATAAATGCCCTCCCTATGATTATCCCAGTATTCGTTGCGAAACGGCGGCTCGGTACCCTCCTCTTGCGTGACATCGTATTGTTCTGGGGTTAGCTTACGTTTCAGCTCTTCTATACTTGGCTTTTCCCATCTCTGCTCCATCGTGCCTCTCCTTTCACGGTCGTTAAGGTTATCGATATCATAATGCGAAACATCTGCAAATACGGTCATAGATATCTATATCGCCTCAACCATGTTTATTTATTCGCAGATGTGAAGAAAGACCATGTATGCTACAAAGACGTTTCCGGCGTGATTATTACTAGACGGCTCAGAGGGATGTTAAAAGCCAAGCTAGCTTAGATAATCGTTGACTCGGTCTGTGAGCATCGTGTTTATAAATCCTACCGCGGTGGAGTATTTGTGGACAGCAGCCTCTTTATTTCGGTTCTCAATTCTTTCGGTGGATAGTAATGCCACCGGTCAAACGCATCTATCCCCATCTGGTCACGATTATTCTTAGGGGCGAGCCAAATATCGATGATTGGGCCGTCTTTGTAGTAAAGGAGCATTCGATATTCCTCTTCACCCATGCCAGCAACGTCATATGTTCCCCTGTGGCCTATAGACTGTTCGATTAACGACGTAATATGCTCGATATCCTCAGGGTTGCTGACTGTAGCTGAATCCTCCCATCCCTTTTCAGCAGCTCGCCATCCCGCAATTTCGATTTTGCTCAAGCCTTCAAACGATAGCTTATCGCGCGATAATCCTTCCGGCAGTAGTGCATATCTCTCATCGAGCCCTACTACACCGGGCATGTATCCGGACAATGACATAAATGCTCCGATCAATGAACCGTTATTATCTAACACGAAGCTTGCGGTAACCGTACGTTCGTGGGATTGGCACTGTTCTTTAAGCCTATAAGAAAGAATCACGACGTTCTTTTCCCGCCCCTTGTTCAGGTCGAGTCCGATATGTTTGGAAGCTGTGCTAAAGAGCTCAGGTGTCCATTTGTTGTCATATAAAAGCCTTTGGGTTTCCTTGGGGCCAAAAATTCGCACTCTTTGTACCGGATGTAGGCGGTATTTCTCCAGCATTGCTTTTGCATTCTTATCGGCCGCGGAAATTACCTTTGGGTCGACCGCTTCAACCTGTTTGCTGAGAACACCTTTGTTCGTTGGCTTTGTTGCCGTATGGTTAGTACAGCCGACCAGCATTAATCCGATTACGAGCAGGTATACGATGAGTTGTCCGGCTGCATATCGTTTTTTCAACCAAAATCCTTCCGCTCTCAAAACAAGAACATAGATCAATAGTTCCATGTATGCGGTACTAGTGCAATAGCCAACTATACGATGGTATTAGCAATGGCATTTGTTATGCGTGTTGGAGCTCGATACATAAATGGTGTACCCTGATAACGAGGTCATCGAACTAAAACTGGCAATAATGTGGTTCTGCCATTATGCCATTGCGACTGCTAACCGTATACCTGAATGAGAGGGCTCGAGGTGTTTGTAAGAAAGCTACTGTCAATAATATTAATAGCTCTGTTACCGCTGACTTCTACGGTATTGGTATCCTGCGCTAAGAACGAAGCCGGCGACCCGATACAAAAATATTCTGCCGCAACTACGGGGAGTAAAGGATCGGATAAGCTACGTAAGGGATCGGGCAATAACAATGCCGCAAATACGACCGATGACCGGCTGATCGGCACGTGGGATGCTCCCCTGTTTAAGGCTACATGGGAGTTTAAAGAGACCGGCGACCTTACAATCACCTACAAAGACGGCGCCGAGAAAGGAACGGCCGAAACGCTTCGATACAGCCTTGCCGATGACCGGCTCATCGTGAAAGGCGCAGGCCAAGAATTCGATTATGCGATCTCCTTTAACAGCGACGATGAGATAGAAATTACCGATTCCAAAGTGAAGATTCCGGCAACGCTTGAGCGGCTCGAGTAGATGACTATTAGTCACCGGTCTTGCGCTCGGCTCGATTCTTGATACCGAGCATCATCTTGCGCTCCATCACGAAGTGCGGCGGTTCTATAAGGGCGCGAATTGTGGGGTCAAGATAGGGCGATGTGTTGTAATCGCCTCTAACTCGAACGATTAATCTAGTGGCGCTCTCCCCGGCTTTATCAAGAATAAAAGCCCAGGTCCAATCAATATAGGGCTCGTTATCACCGTTATTTGGGCTAACAGGACGACCGTTTAAAGGATTAAACGGGTTGGCGTGCAGGACAAGCAAGCGACCTGGCTCCATGCGCTCGACAACCAGCCCCATATCAACCTCAGGGTCTTCCGGGGCGAGCCGAATCGTATCGCCGACTTGAAGGTTCTGAAATTCCGGGATTATTCGGTCTGCGCTGTGCAGATCAAGACCGATCATATTTTCCAACCAATCATACGAGTAGAGACCGCCTCTACCCTGCCCAATTTGGACTAGCCAAGGCCATACTTTATCGGCCGGAACATTAATAGCAATTGCGTGGGTGGTTTCGTAGGGCGGGTGTGCGATTATTTCGTCGCCGGGCAATGTACCGTGCGCTTCGTCGGAACTCGCTCCCCAATACTGCAGCCACGGGCGTAGACCAAATTGATATATCCACGGGAGCACTACACCGGCAACCGCAGCCGAGCGAACAATACGCGCAGCTTTTCGCGAGCGCGGGCGCAGAAAAAGCCCGGCCACCGCTGCCGCTATGCTTGCGCCCGCAACTATAGCCGGCCCACTAAACGTCACTACTAGAGGTAGCAATGACGAGCTCGACGATTTCTTATTTAATGAATCGTTTGCGCCAAGATTTTGGTCCATTTCCAACACCTCCGTGTATAACAACACTTTAGCACGCCAGCGCTTCTTAGAAACCTTATGAATTTTATAGTATGGACCGCTATGCGGCGTCGGCTTCTCGCGGATTGGCGGCTATCTCGAGCCTCTTGCCGTCTCGTAACACCGTCAGCGTTATTCGCTCACCGGGGTTCCACCTAGCGAGCACCCGCTGGATATCATCGATGTTTGTCGCTTTCTGGTGCTGGATTACGTTTTCGATGAGCCTGCCGTTGGTGCTCCGCAACGACCGGCCAAGGGCGCTGATGACGCCGGTTGATACAATTGAACTTAAGCCAAGCGGATTACCGATAGCGATAACCAGCTGCCCGACGCGAATCGCCGACGAATCGCCGAGCTGCGCAAATTGAATGTTCTTTGCCTGAGCTCGGACAACCGCAATATCTGTCGCCGGGTCTGTGCCGATAAGCGAACAGCTGAGCCTCGTGCCGTTTTGCAGGAATGCGGTGACCTCTCTTGCCTTACTCACTACATGGGCGTTTGTAAGAATATAGGCGTCGTTAGAGATAAGCACGCCCGAACCTGCCCCGGATTGATCCCCGATGCTTCGGGGTGACGGGCGCTTTATCGAGATACCGACAACCGCCGGCCCGGTGGCATCGACCACCGAAATTACCGCGTGGGAATACGCATCAAGAAGCTGTGTATCCGAATGTTCTGGTTGGTTAAGATTGGAGCTTTGCGCATCGGGGCTCATATGTATCACCATCGATTCCATTGTTCACCGGCTACAACTTAGTAGATATCCACCGTCCTTTTCTTAATATCCAAATATCTGATAAGTATGCTTGGTTCTCTGTCGTAGCCGAAATATATAACAAATATGCACTTGTAGCAACAGCCGTTGCTACAAGGCAAAGCCTTTGTTTGCATAATATACGAACAAAAATAGGAACAGCTAAAAAGAACTATTGAAATCGTGCTAAAAACTAAGTAGCAGTGTCCCGGTAAATACTATAAACAAGGATGGGCTTGTTCCACTTGACGATTTCTCGCTCGAGCTTCATGCCTATCCTCTTAGCAACGCGAATCGATGGAGTGTTATTGGGATCGATCAGCGATATAAGCCTTTCTAATTCTAGCTTTTCAAACCCATAATCTCGGCACGCCACGGCGCCCTCAGTAGCGAGTCCTCTCCCCCAATATTTCCTCAAGAATAGATAGCCGATTTCAATTTCTCTACGGCCTTCGAGGTCTTGCGGGATGAGCCCGACGAGCCCGGCAAAATCCTGGCTTTCTTTCAGGGTTGCGGCCCAAATACCTATTCCGTATTTCTGATAGTTATTGAGATGACGCTGGATTAACGCCTCCACCCCATCCCTCTTTAGTGTTGATGGATAGTATAGCATGGCGACAGGATCGGTAAAGATACTAAGAAGGTTGTCCGTGTCTTCCATCGTTAGTTCGCGCAATATCAGACGAATTGTCTCAAGGATTATCATATAGAGTTAATATACCACGCTGGTGCCGAAGCATTTCCGAAAAAGCAAAAAGCCCGGCTCTACAGAGCCGGGCTACCCTCACTGCCTGGAACAGCCCACAAGCGCAGCTTGTAATTAATTTCAGTGAGAGCGGGCACACCAACAATTCTATTCCCAATTCCTATATTACCCAGCAGTTATAAATAAAGTGTGAAGACCGTATGTATTTGTTGTGTAGTATTTTGCCCCCTCTTGCCCTGTGCAACTAACCTAGCGACCCTCCAGTTCAGGCAATAAAAGCACGGGCATGGCCGTTGTTTTCAAATATCTTCATACATTTTATCGTCGTGAGATTCTCTGCCGAAATCGCTATTACGTCGACCGGAACAGTTTCGGACCGCTTAGAATGTCGGCAATCATACGTTTGATTTTCGTGCGAGCTAGGGTAAAGTTATGAAGTAAGTACTATCATACACGGAGCCAGAATGAAACCAATAAACGTTGCCAAGGTCGTAGAGCGCATAAAGAACAATAAGAAGCTAGCATTGTCACTTACGGTTGCGGCAGCGGTTGTAATATTACTCCTGGCCGGAGGTGTTGTGGCCACCTCAAAACCGGCATTCTGCAACCGCTGCCATGAAATGCAACCGTCGTATAACTCCTGGATGACCTCAAATCATGCAACGGTGGACTGTGGGTCGTGCCACGCTGATTTTAGCTTTTCCGTAACGAGCGTTGCCGGAACGGAATTACATATTCTAAGGGATATGTTTTTACATTCTAAAAATGATTATGTTGCCCCGATTAACAAAGGTAGTGTTCTTAGCAAGGCTTCGAGCTTTGAAAGCTGCTCGGTTTGCCATTCTAGTAAACGGCTGATATCCGCACGGATTACGACCGCACACAAGACACACAGCGAGAAACTACATATAACGTGCGTCTACTGCCATAACCGTGTGGGTCACCCAAACAACAAGGAGTATGACGACCGGTCAAAAATGAAATCCTGCATCGCGTGCCACCAGAAGAAACGCGCCTCCGTTGGCTGCAAGACATGCCACCCTAAAACTCCACCGGGATCGTAAGCCTGCTTATTTTGCTTTTACGTTTATTATTAAAAGCATAAAATGCAAGATAGAGATATAATGCGTACGTGCCCCCAAACTAAGCTATCACGGTCTTAGATTCGCTGTAATCTGGGAGGTAAACACTGTGCATTCAAAGGTACGGCACTTCAAGGGTAGAAAGTTGCTCATAAGTACGCACGCTTTGTTCTGCGCTGTGTGGCTGGGCGGCGCGATCTCAGCACTTCTGGTTCTGTTTACGAAGAATAATCCTGCTTCTGCGGAAGAGCTGACCACCACAATTGCGATACTCAAACTAATAGAAAATAGTCTTATTATTCCCGGAGCGCTCGGAAGCTTTACAACGGGCTTTTTGATGGGCTTGCTTACCGAATGGGGGTTTTTCAAGCATAGGTGGGTTATCTTCAAATGGATTGCGACCGGTATTGCCATGCTTAACGGGGGCTTCCTGCTCGATAAATCCGTAATCGGTATGATTACCGTATCTAATGCTCAAGGGCTGGTTGCCATTCATGATAGCGCATATCAGTCCTTCTACCACACAGCCACTACGTGCGGTCTGATTAACTTAAGCATCAATCTAGCGCTATTTATGGTGTCGTTCTTGAAACCGTGGGAAAACAAGAAAGCCGATGTGGGAATATTAGGTGTCCTGCCTGGAAGATCATCGGACACCACTAAAAACCAAGTTTGATGAATCCCCGGTCTTTTGTGGGAAGCGACTTAATTACCAGCTTGAGTTGGGTTGCATCCTGCGGGACATCGAAGGTAACTGCCTGCGTATAATCAGTTAATCTTTCGTGAAATAGTATGAATTCTTCGAAGAGCCTTCCTCGTGAGTCAACGAGCGAGAACGTGTATTGAGATTTTAGTATCCAATAATCGCTAGCTCTGCTTGCCCCATCCGTGCTTGGATTAAAGTTGTTATGCTTTGCTTTGTCTTTTAGGTCTTGCTGCTTCTGCTTAGTTATGGCCATTCTTTTATCGACATAGTCTTTTTTGGAGGCATCAGGCGCACATTTCAACGGTACAACTATGAAAGTACCCTCGGGCTTTATCTCTCTGCCGCTGCCGATACCCGCGTATACTTTTAAGGCTTTGTATTTGTTAGCTGATTCTGCCGCCCATCCAACATGGTTAACGGTAACGTTTTGGCCGAGGGAGACAGTCTTGTTACGCGTATGCTCCGAACAGCTGCAGAGACATACAAACATAATTATAATTGCGGTCACGACGTATTTTTTCATCGCGCCTGTCTTTGTGCCCGACGCTGTGGTGGGTTTTGGCCGCTGCGATGACTGCTCTTTTGCCGCACGGCCAAAGAGAAAAGCCTCGCATAAGGATAGACTGATTAGCAGCAATAGGTAACGTTTCATAGCACCTACTATCTAAATAGCCGTACGTCGTACCTTTATTGTAATTGAGCTTTAGCCCATACAAAAGCTTTTTCGCGATTCTCGTCCAAACCGATTGGTTGATGTAGCTTACGAGCGTTGTCTTAAGCTCATAATAATCGTCACGAAGATTTCACGCCCTTAATGCTCGTGAACATTTTTGCTGTCAGGAAATCCCTATCGCGGGTATAGCTAATTTAAGAAAGGAGGGTCACAAAATGAGATTATATGTTGGGAATTTAGCTTATGAAACAGATGAGGAAGACCTCAGGAATCTTTTTAGCAAATATGGCGATGTTGAAACAGTCGACATTATCATCGATAGAGATACCCGTAGGAGCAAAGGTTTCGGGTTTATAGAGATGCCAAAGGCGTCACAGGCAAAAGAAGCGATGCTTGCTCTTAATAGAACAGAGATTAATGGGCGGAGGATCAACGTAAACGAAGCAAAACCTCAGGAACGTCGTGAGGGCGGAAGACGAGCTGTCGGCGGAGGACGCCGGTAGCATTCTAAGCATTTTACGGGTCATTCCTTTAGTTATGGCGGAATCTGCCGATAAATAATAAAGTACGCACACTGTATCTCAGGTGTAGTACTTTAAACAGGATTCAATATGCATACTATAGGAGGACCAAGTAATGTTGATCGACCAATTGAAAAAAGAACACACGCAAATAGCCGAAATGTTGAGCAAGCTGAAAACAATTGACGTTTCTTCTAAGGAGGGTCAAGAACTTTTAGCAAGCGCGCACGAAGACCTTCTTGTGCACTTAAAGAAGGAAGAAGATCGCATCTACCCCGCTTTGAGTGATGCTGCTGAACTCGATGAAGACATCAAGCGAACCATGCAATTGTGTAAGCGAGACATGCAGGTTGTATCAAAGGCGGTCTCAAAGTTCTTTAAGAGGTATAAGAAAGGCGGCTCCGGCAGTGACTTTGCTAATGATTTCGGTCGCTTAAGCTACGCCATCAAGAGCAGAATCGGTAAAGAAGAGACCATTCTTTACGAGCTGTATAAGCAAGTGATTGCCGCCGAACTTAAGGCATCTGCCTAAATAGAAGCTGCAAACAATATCAAGGATATTCTTGATTGATAAAGCCGCCTTTCGGCGGCTTTTTTATATGCTCACCTGTACTTCTTGTTTCAACTGGAATTCGATATGCATTTAAGTACCAATAAGATAATCACAATTGTTCGACACAAACGAGGTTAAAATTGTTAATAACGCAGGCAACGGCTACCGACTTGGAGGAAATCCTGCAGCTTCAAAAGCTCGCCTATGTAAGCGAAGCGGAGATCTATAACGATTTCGCCATCGACCCACTAGTGCAGAATTTACAGGATATACAGGACGACTTTAAGAGCCAGATTATCTTAAAAGCCGTAATCGAAGACAGAATCGTCGGTTTTGTAAGAGCATATCAAGATGTCGATACCTGCCATATTGGAAAGCTTGCCGTGCATCCGGATTTCCGCGACCAAGGAATTGGGGCTGAGCTGATGTGCGAAATTGAGGCACAGTTTGAAAGCACGCGAAGGTTTGAGCTCTTCACCGGCCATATACCTGGAGAAAGTAAGCCTTAGGCGGTCGCAGCTATCTCCATAAGCTTAGATGCGTTTTTCAAACAGGTAAAGCTCGATGTTGTTGTCTCCGTAATACATTAAATGCGCGCGTACATTATATAAACCGCTAAGCGTGTTGCCGATCTTACCTCAAATCATGCTAGATATCCTCGCTTAACAGCACTATGCACGTTAAAACCAACACTATCGCAAGAAATGCTGCGAACATTATCACAAGCCCTATATTGCCTGCTGGGCGAAGTATTCGGGGCTGGCTATGAGGGTGTAAAAGAGCATCCCCATGGCTACCATAAACGTTCTTATGTATGCCCCATCGACGGCTACCAAATAGCCTGATCGCGCTAACCAGTATCGCAATAGCCGTCAAAAATTCCGCAGCAAGATGAAATGCCAGCGCGATTGGAGCTGTTCTAACCTCGGGCACTTGACCGGATACAAAAGACAAAGCCCACATGGCGATTATCGAGACGCCCATAATGGCTGCATAATACTAGAACAAAAAGCCCCACCAATCAACTGAGAAACAGCTTGCGCATGACATCTTTTAGGAATCGTTAGGACGTCTGCATGCCTGCGTCCATGCTGGGCCGTGAGTGAGGATAGCAAATGACGTGAATGGTACGAATGCGACCAGGGGTAAATGCTATTATCAGATAATGTCATTTATTGATGACCAGACTCTCCTCATAATCGTTGCCGTTGGACGGTGGCTTAAGGTTTATCCTCGATAACACCTCCTTTGAACTGCGCGTTTAATGACACGCTTAAATAGCAGATTTTAGCAAAAGTTGTTTACGTGCTTCATTGAGCGGGAAATAGCATACGGGATTTTGTTAGATGTCTAGATATTCCTGACGAAAGGAGGTGTAGCGTATGAAGAAGGCCATAGTGATTTTGGCGGTAGTCCTCGTTGTCGCGCTCGGTATACCGGCATTTGCATTTGCCTCAGGGTTTGGCGACAGCCATAACTCAAACTTCGGCCAATTTGGCTGCAAGCACGAGCGCAACGAATGTAGAGAGTTCAAGCCGGAATGCAGAGAGCAGTTCAATGGCTGTGAGAACGAGTGCAACCAGATGAGAGTATGCAAGCACGAGCGCAACGAATGTAGAGAGTTCAAGCCGGAATGCAGAGAGCAGTTCAATGGCTGTGAGAATGAGTGCAACCACACCAGAGTGTTCAAGCAAGAGCGCAGAGAACGCTTCAATGAGTGCAGGCAGGAATGTAGAGACTAACCCGCTGTGTTCAGCGCAGACACAAAGAAAGGGCGGCATTCGTGCCGCCCTTTATAATATTTTGGAAGCTATTTAGTGGTGGCTTTTACAGCATAGGTAGATTCTAAGGGACGATCTGAGGGCTTTTCCGTAAAAGATCGGTTACACCGAGTTCTTCAAATGACCCTATATTACCAATTATCTCGTTAAAATTACGCTGGGTGAGCTGCAAGGAGACATCCTGATCGGGGTGCCGTTTGTGCAGGGACTGGCATACTTGCCCCAGGCTCGCTTTCGGAAACAATAGAACCGCAGCTACTTCTAAATCTACGAACGCGACAAGCGCGAATAAATCCATATCCTTAGAGAAATAAATACGGTGCTCGTTTATCCACTTGCCTTGAGGATTGGCTACGTACTTGACCTGTATCCTTTGGCCATCAGCGTTAATTACGTCACAGCCTTCCTTCACCCTGCTGCGTGCGAGCGTGCCTTCCACCAGAAGAGCAACAAACCACTCGCTGAATTCCGACAGCGGGTCCCGGTGTGAGCCAGGGAGCCCAAGTTGCATAAGGAGATTGAGCCGGGCAACCCGGTACGCGGCATACGCTTTCATAATCTCAGGACTATGATTATTGTGGATGTTCCAGTCGGGGATCTTCATCTGATGCGGATGGTGCAGGTTTGAAGGATGTCTGAGCGATGCAACGCACCCGCAGAGTTTTAATGGGCCTCGTACTTTCTCCTTAGCCCATTTTTGGAGTTCTTCTTTATCGCTAGAGCAGATCTTGATGTAATCGTTGGTCGTCCAATTTGACCTTTTTGATGTGCTGATAAATCCACACGTTGCGCTGTGAAGTATAAGATAGCTAGGCTTCGGGTTTCGATCGCAGTTTACCACAAATCCCGAAGGATTCATCTCTAACCAACTTAGATAAGCGCTATCATCGTTTTCAAACCGGATCATACCGCCCTCCCCTTTATCGCTTAGCAACTAATCTGAGTATACTCCTATACCTCTATAGCTAAAGAGTATTTGGATAAATATCTCATATAGAGAAACCGGATCATTACGATCCCCTTTCTTAGCTGTCTATGTAGCTGGAAAATCAACCATATGAGATTCCGGCAATCAACGGCGTTTTTACTTCCTGTAAATGCCCCAGGTGGAGTTTACGAAGTTGCCACTTTTGCCGCTGATTTTCACAGTTGTGGCGACGCCGACAAAATCGA
The DNA here is from genome assembly GCA_036504445.1 of Candidatus Aquicultor sp. Classification (NCBI taxonomy): domain Bacteria; kingdom Bacillati; phylum Actinomycetota; class Candidatus Aquicultoria; order Candidatus Aquicultorales; family Candidatus Aquicultoraceae; genus Candidatus Aquicultor; species Candidatus Aquicultor sp. Next base: position 44,687 of record DASXVE010000014.1, on the reverse strand, counting down.
CGGCAAAAGTGATCCAACTGCTGTCAAGATTACTGATGTCGCCTAACTTTGCAGTAGGCCTTATACCGCTCGTTGCTATAATAGTGCCGTCCGAGGGTGAGCTGCTGGTGATATAACTACCTTTCTGCGGTTATAGCCGGTCTCACGCTAGTAGTCGATGACAACTTGGCTTCATGGGAAATGATCATTTGGGGATTAATCGTGTCGTATTGCATGCTTCATAATCGCAATATGGTGTTGCTTAAATTCTCTCAACAAAAAAGCCCCGGTAATATTACCCGTGCTTCTATCGTTTCTCTTGATGCCCTCTTTTGTCACTTAAGAGGCCGAGTTCTCGTTTTAGCTTAAGATAGCTTTCGTATCTTGAGGGCTCGATCTTTCCTTCTTCGAGTGCTTGCTTAACCATACAATCCGGTTCCCCGTCATGGCTGCAGTCTCTGAAGCGGCATCCTGCTTCGTATTGTGCTATCTCCTTGAAGACATCATTAAGACTATCGTCGGTTCCCCAGAGCTGGATTTCGCGCAGGCCGGGTGTGTCAATTACGATCGCACCTTCCGGCAAGACCATTAACCTGCGATATGTTGTTGTGTGCCTTCCCTTATCGTCGCCCTGGCGTGTCTGGTTTACTGTTTGGATGTCTTGACCGTACCATGTGTTGACCAGCGTAGATTTGCCCGCACCGGATGAACCCAATAATACGAGGGTTTCTCCTTTGCGCAGATATTGGGTGAGATGGTCGAGACCGTGTCCGGTAACTGCGCTAACGGCATGTATAGGAACGTCACATGCAACGCTCTCGACTTCTGCAATCATTTGGTCGATATTGTCGCAGATATCCGCTTTATTGAGAATAAAGACAGGATTTGCACCGCTTTCCCAAGCTAGCGTTAGGTAGCGTTCCATGCGCCGGATATTAAAGTCGTTATTTAGCGCGGTAACGAGGAAAACGGTATCGATATTTGCGGCGATAACTTGTTCTGCAACATTGAAGCCTGCAGCTTGGCGCGTAAATTTGCTGTGCCGTGGAAGGATTGCATGAATCGCGGCTCTTTCTTCCGATGCTCGAATTTTCATTGCAACCCAATCGCCAACAGCCGGAAAGTCATGCTTTGCGCGGCTCTCACGAATCATCTTCCCGGTCATGCGGGCCAACAGTTCGCCACGCTCGGTGTGGACTCTATAGATATTCTTATGTTCCGAAGATATTCGGCCGGCGGTATATCCCTGATCTGCGTACGGTTTAAACGCGTTCTCAAAAGCAGAATTCCACCCTAACGATTCCAAATCCAAATTCTTGTTCCTTTTGTAGCTGTGCTTCTGTTTTCATTTGCGAAATCCCACTAGGTTACGGATATGATTATAACACGGAGGCATAAATGAAGCCGGTAAGATGAAGGCGTGGCTGCTTTAGTTGATTCTGCGTATCTGCGTAGAATAAAAGCGGCTCATCTAGGATCAGCGAGTGCATGTTCTGATATTGGCCGTCACTTAGCTCAGCGGGTATCTTGCGCACGTCATATTCGGTGGGAGGCAGCAAACTCTCGATAAACGGTAAGTCCGGTGAATAACAGAAAGTGCCGTCTAACTTCAGTGAGCGCAGGATGGCCATCAATTTTTGTGCGTACACATAAGGCTTGCCACGTCTTGTCTTAAGTGATGGTGGATAAAGTGGTTCTTGCTAACTATTGAAGAATCCTTATAGAGAAGATTCTTATCGCGGTTTAGCTCGTATTGGCGATCAATCATCGAGAGAATTGCTTCTCTGGCGTCTTTCAATAACAGCTACTCCTTAAAACAATGATGGGAAATTCTAGCACAACGGTAGATTCAGAGGAGGAATCTTCGTCTAGAACTTTTTAAAGGCGCCCGATATGGGGCATATATCACTTACTTATGTAAATACAGGCAAGCAAAAACAAATGTAAATATGTACACAGAACGATAACCGGAGAATTCGCCATGATGCCGATCGGGCCATTGATGATAGAACATAGGCTTATAGAAAGAATGGTTAACCAGCTTAACGCTGAAATTGCGATAATGCAGACAACACAGCAAGCAACCCCCAAATTCATTGATGCGGCGACTGATTTCTTTAGAATCTATGCTGACTTCTGCCACCATGGTAAGGAAGAGCATATTTTGTTTAGCGAGCTGGAGAGCAAACCGCTCGTATCCGAGCATAGAGCCATGCTGGAACTGTTGATTCAAGAGCATGCCTTTGCAAGGCGGGTTGTTAAGGAACTAATTGCCGCTAAAGAGCTATACGAACAAGGCAATGAAGGTTCCGTGGAAGACATCGAAAGGATCATGAGTGTTCTCAGCACATTTTATCCTGCGCACATAGAAAAGGAGGACAAGCATTTCTTCATCCCAAGCATGGAGTATTTTAGCCAAGAAGAACGCGACGAGATGCTCAAAGCCTTTTGGGAGTTCGACAGGCGCCTTATCCATGAGCTGTACAGAGAAAAGGTAATGGAACTTGAGCAGCAAAACCGGTAAAGCTCATTAGATACTATTGCGAGATGTCTATTATGGGGGTATTTCTAAACCCTGGGGCACATCGATAACTCGGGTATTAAACCTTTCGCATAAATGTTTCATGCGATCGCAAATCACACGAAATTCTGTTCCCGTCGCCAGATTAACCTGTGCGTAAGAGAGCACGACAGGAAGCATCTTTAGGCTATGAGGGCCTTCGGCATCAATGCTGACGAGGAAGATGAAGGACCAATCATTTCTTAAGACCGGATCGATAGCGTAATCATCTATGAAATCGCCGGTATCATACATGATAAGCCCTCTTTTATACGCCTCTACCGCTTGGAAAATATGGGCGGAGTGCCCGTGAAGTATATCGACACCTAAATCTGTAACCGCATGAGCGAAATCTCGGAAACGTTGCGGAGGTGAAGCGACCATGTTTGGGCCCCAATGTAACGACAATATGATATTTTTGGCACCCATTTGACGTGCGCTTGCAATTTCCTGTTCGAGCGGCGGGAGCGTGGCGGTATCGGTTGCGATCTCAATATAATTCGTACCAGGATTGGCGTTTGCGGCAAAATCGGGCTCATTATCGGTTGCTCCGATAATCGCAAGCGCTGTGCCGTTGACATCCATAATCGCAGGCATTCTCGCTTCATCCAAATTTTTACCGGCGCCCGCGTAGCAAATATCGGCTTCGTCGAGGCATTGCAGCGTATCCAATAATCCTTGTTCCTCAAAGTCTAAGATATGGTTATTCGCCAGGCTAACACAGCGGATGTTAGCCACTCTCAATACATCTACGGCTTTGGGGCTAGCCCGGAAATAGAATGCCTTGGGCGACCCTTGCCATTCCATCGTATGGTTAGTGATAGCGCACTCAAGGTTGGTGATAACTGCGTCGGCCGAGTGCAGCACCGGTAAAGTAGTCCCCCAAAAATATTCCGGCGCATGATGTTCGATTTCCTCGTTGACGCCGCGACCGAGCATTACATCACCGACAAATGCCAACGTGACCTTTACTCCCATTTTGTCTCCAGAATTTATGCGTCTGCTCCTTAACCTTCCGTCCGGAATTGATAATAAGTACGTTTCAGGCAGTTAAACTACATCATGTGTACCCGCATCGGCGCGAAATATTCGATAGGCCCCGGCGGTCCAACCATTTGATGCCCACACTAAATACTTTATCAATGGGTACAGTATATACATGCAAGAATCCATGAAGAGCGAACCCGACCAAATAGATAGTCGAGCTGTAATAGTGACAGGGTCTACGCGCGGTATTGGCCTGGCTACAGCAGTCGAGTTCCTTAAAAACGGCGACAGCGTTACCGTCTTCTGCCGTCATCAAGATCATGTCGACCAGGCGTTAGAGCAATTATGTAAGAATGCGGGATTACAAAACCCCTGCCAAAATATCCTGGGATTAGTTGGAGATGTTCGGATGTTTGATGACGTAAGAGAAATAGTCGACGCAACATTTAGAAATTTCGGGCGAATCGATGTTCTGATAAATAACGCTGGGGTCGCAGTGTGGCGACCCATTGAGGCTACTAGCGAGGGTGAATGGGATGACATTATAGACACGAATCTTAAAGGAAGCTTTCTTTTCATGCGCGAAGTTGTGCCGATAATGAGACATCAACAGAGTGGCATTATAATAAACGTTTCTTCCGGGCTCGGCGTAGAAGGCGAAGCTAACTATTCAGCCTATTCTGCTTCTAAATTTGGGCTAATCGGCCTAACTCAAGTCGTAGCCGACGAAACAAAAGATGTGGGTATCAAAGTTTACGCGGTTCTACCGGGGGCCGTGGCCACAAAGCTACATCTTGATATTCACCCCTGGGAAGATCCGTCAAAGATGATGACGCCGGAACACGTTGCCAAAAGAATCTTTGAAATCGCTGAAGGAACGATGCCACCGGGCGAATCGATTGAGGTTTACAGCTAGCTTACCTCCTTCAGAAGAATAACTCGCCTAAGCGGCAAGAGCGGCCAATATAATATTGGGGAAATTCGATGCAACGGCATCTATGCCTATCGAAAACAGTTCTTTCATCAGGTATTCCTTATCAACCGTCCACGCTCCAACAAAGAGATAGCGTTCATGGCAGTAACGGATTCGTTCCGCATTAAGCGCGGAGTAATGAACAGTTATGGAGTTTGCATTGCAGCTAAACGCTGTGTGCACAAAATCAGAGAAAACCTCGTCACTTAATCCCACAGGTTCCCCGCCAATAAGCGTGCATGAGATTTGCGGAACCATCGTCTTTGCTGATACTAGAGCATCAGCATGAAAGCTTACAAGGTTTACCCATTCCAAAGCATCATGACGACGAAGTATCTCGACAATTTGCGTTTCAGTTCCCGGTTCCTTGATCTCTATAAGAAGCTTTGTTTTTCCGTTTATAAGCTCGAGAGCCTCATCTAGAGTCGGGATATGCTCACCGGTAAATTCCTTCCCCTTCCGAATGCCCGCGTCTAGCCCCTTTATCGTATCCCAAGTAAGCTCGCTTACGTGCCCGCTGCCTTGTGTTATGCGATCAACGGTTTCGTCATGGATAACAACAAGCACACCATCTAAGGTTTTGCGCACATCGAGTTCGATTGCATCTATCGGAAGCTTTAAGGCTTCATGAAACGCAAGCAAAGTATTTTCTGGAAAGTGCCCTGAAAAGCCGCGATGAGCTATAATCATCGGTCGAGTTCGCATAGTGTTTACCACCCTTAGCTTTATCGTATTCCTTTATTCTCACTTTCGGGATTACGATAAACGGAAGATGCAACGTATAAATGGCGCCGTGCGTGGTAGCCGGGCGACCGATGAGCTCGCGGTATTGCCATATTTCTTTCTCACTTGGCCGACACCCCAGAAAAGGATGCCTAAGCTTGCGAAAAATGTAATGAGCCCTTCAGTCGCTCTCCATTCTCAATAGAGGCTACCAAATACCTGGTAGTAAGCGATATCTGGTCTTTAGCATGTATTCTCGATAACCCTTAAGCTCTTTCGCAAGCACACTTTCTTCGTTCAGTATCCTTGCCACCAGGATTGGGATTATCAACAAAGCGGGGATCATCGCCCAATATGATCCCAGCGCGAGCGGCGAAAAGGTATACAGCAATGTGGACCCCAGGTACATGGGATGACGGATAATTGCATATGGCCCGGTACTAATGACTGTCTGCCCCGGGGTTACCTCAACGGTTCTAGACGCATAGGGATTCTCCCTAAAAGTAAGAAACACTATGCCGTAGCCGAGCACGACAAAAACATCTGCTAGTAGTACTACGGCAATTGGGACGTCCGACCATCCAAAACGCCTGTCGAAACCTGGAAGAATAAAAGCAAGGATAAAATAGAGATACGAAAACCCGGCGATTAGCTTTTGTTCCGGCTCTTTTTCTCTAAAACGCATCCTGCGTTCTACCAATTCCGGCTCGTTTTTCAGCAGATAGTTGACCGCAAGGAATGCAGGAATAAATAAAACGGCCAGATACACCCAAGCTTCCCAGTAGGCAAGTGTGCCTGCCGGTAGAAAAAATATAGCGGATATCACAAGAATAGCCACAAAGAAGTACACATACGCCTTTCTTCGTAGTTCCACTAGCGAAAGTTGATTTGCGCCCATAGGTTTCCTTTGTTGGTAAAATGATATTCCGGTTTATTGAGTTTATTTATACCCGATAAAACAAAATGGCCACCTTTCGGCAGCCATATCGGCGGTGGATGTACGGGGGCGTTCTTAGAACTTCTTTACTAGATAAGACAGAGGAATACCAGACGGTTCATGCCTTCTAACGGCTGGCGGTATTTGTCGGTGAGGGAAAGACCATGGGGCTCGATAAGCGAAGCCTGGTACGCCATGTGCTCAAACCGGCATGCCAAAAAGCCGGAGTACTGCAAATCGGCTTTCACGGGCTTAGACACTCCTATATTTCACTACTTGCCAACCAAGGCGAGAGCATCAAAACAATCCAGGCACTCGCGGGTCACTCGGAAGAGCGGACGACGCTAAGAATCTATACACACCTCTATGATGACAGCAAACGCAAGGCTGTCGACCGTCTCAACGATTTTGCTACTACCGTGCTACCACGGGATAAAAAAGCGGGGCTATCTGATATTGATAACCCCGTCTAACCTGTGGAGATAGGGGGACTCGAACCCCCGACCTCTGCATTGCGAACGCAGCGCTCTCCCAGCTGAGCCATATCCCCAATTCATTCAATTTGCATCAACAATGATACTACTACGAAACCATTTTCTCAACCGACGACAAGCGCATTTATTGCAAATTATTAGACAAAAGTCGCCACCTTGAAGAGCCTTCCTTCGCATAACAATTACCGTTCAAATGCGTTTATAGAAACACCAAAAAAGCCTACTCCAGCAACCCTGGAATCGGCTCTATGGTAATTCTTCGATCTTTGGTCGATATCTCTTTGACGACCTCTTTTGTCGCCGGTATAAGATATTCTTGGTCTTCGGATTGTATGACATACACGTCATTACTGCCGGTTCTGAGCACGTCGATTACATCGCCGACGTACTCCCCTGCTTCGGTATAGACGCGCATCCCTATAATATCGTAGACCCAGAACGCGCCCTCTTCAAGCTCGACCGCCTCGTCGACGGGTATAACAACGTCGCGACCTGAAAGCCTTTCGGCTTCCTCGCGCGTATTTGACTCGGCGAACTTCAATATTAAGCCCTTCGGCTTAAAATCTATCTTCTCGATTGTCAGGGAGCTCATTTCTGCAACGGGAGGGCTTGGATACAATCGCAAACCCTCGGTAAAGCGGTCCGGATAATCGGTCATGCTCATTGCGTCAATCTCGCCCCGTAACCCGTGGGGCCGCACTAAATGTGCGACGACCAGGTATTGTGGTCGCATTCACCACACTCCGCTTCGTTTAATCAGCTAGTTACTTTACCTAGCAACGTATTAGTCAATGATCTCAACAATAGCCTTTTTGCCATCGCGAACGGCCGATGCGCGCACAATCGTGCGGATAGCTTTTGCGATACGGCCTTGCTTACCGATGACTTTGCCTATGTCATCCTGCGCAACATGCAATTGCAGAATTATCGACTTTTCACCTTCAACAACGGTAACATTTACGGCGTCTGGATCATCAACAACGGCTTTCGCCAACAGCTCCAACAGCTCTTTCACTAGGATACCCCCTGCATGCTACTATCTATCCGAGAACGCCGGCGATTTTAAGTATGTTCTTTACCTGGTCGGTCGGTTGAGCACCTTTCTTCAACCATTCCGAAGCTTTTTCATTGTTGATCTCGATGGTCGAAGGATCGGTTTGTGGGTTATACCGACCAATGATCTCGATAAACCTGCCGTCTCTCGGCGATCTTGAATCAGCTACAATAACTCTATAGTGGGGATTCTTCTTCCCACCTACACGAGATAAACGAATCTTGACTGCCAAACTTGCACCTCCTTTACGATTGCCATAATCACAATGATTTAAACCTAACAAAAGTCAGCAACACAAGCTATCCTAAAACGGGAATCCGGCGCCGCCGAATCCGCCCTTGGGCATCTTCATTTTACCTTGCATGTTGCCAAACTGCTTTAACATCTTCTTGGTTTGATTAAACTGCTTAAGCAGCTGATTAACCTCATGTGTGTCGGTCCCGCTGCCCTTTGCAATACGCTCGCGACGCCTGCCGTTGATAATATTCGGATTCAGGCGCTCTTCGCGCGTCATCGACTGAATCATGGCTTTAATGCGCGCCATGTCTTTATCGTCAACCTGTATATCCTTCGGCAATTTGCCCAAGCCCGGGATCATTTGCACCAATTGGCCTATCGGGCCCATCTGCTGCATTTGCTCCATTTGATCGAGAAAGTCTTCAAAGGTAAACTCGGCCTTGCGAAGCTTGGCCTCCATCTCCTTTGCCTTCTTCTCATCGATCGTATTCTGTGCCCGCTCGATAAGCGTTAGAACATCACCCATGCCAAGGATACGGGATGCCATTCTGTCCGGATGGAACGGCTCAAGGCTGTCCATCTTCTCGCCGATGCTCACGAGCTTAATCGGCCTGCCGGTAACGGCCTTAACCGAAAGCGCGGCGCCACCGCGCGCGTCGCCGTCGAGTTTGGTCATAACTACGCCGTCGAAGTCGAGCTTCTCCCGGAACGTCAGCGCGACATTGACCGCGTCCTGGCCGGTCATGGCATCGACAACAAGCAGTATCTGGTGCGGCCGAACTTCGGCCTTTATCTCTTCGAGCTCGCGCATCATCTGTTCGTCGATGTGCAAACGGCCCGCCGTATCGACAATAATTATGTCGGCACCGTTCTGGTTGCCCGCCCGGATGCCCGCTTTCACTATTTGTAGAGGCGGTGTCTTCGGGTCGTCGCTGTAGAACGGTATCTTGTTTTCCTCGGCAAGTGTTCGCAGTTGATCGATGGCTGCCGGCCGGTATATGTCGGCGCCGATCAAAAACGGCCGGCGCCCGTTCGAGCGCAGGTGGTGCGAAAGCTTTGCCGCAGTCGTCGTCTTGCCGGAGCCTTGCAAACCGACGAGCATGATAATCGTCGGTGGCTTCGGGGCCATGACGAGTTTACTCTCGGTCGAGCCCATGAGCTGGGTAAGCTCATCGTTAACGATCTTAATAACCTGCTGCGCCGGCGTAAGGCTTTCGAGCACTTCGACACCGATAGCGCGCTCTTTCACCTTCGCGACGAAATCTTTTACCACTTTATAGTTTACGTCTGCTTCGAGCAGCGCAAGGCGAACCTCGCGCATCGCCACATCGACGTCTTTTTCTGTGAGCTTGCCGCGGGATTTTAGTTTACTGAATATATCCTGTAACCTGTTGGAAAGGTTATCGAACATAAGAATCCCTACTTCTATTCCAAAATAAAATTCAGCTGGGAATATATTCCCAGCCTCGTAAATATTATACCAGGTAATTAATACTGTCAAGATTGCCTGTTACCTCTGGGCTTGCATCTTTACCGCTACAGACCGGCGGTTAGACAACACTAAAATTAGCTAAAATTGTTTTGTATGACTTACGTCCGTGCGATTCTATGCCTCAGGCGATTCGTCCTCGATATCATCCTCCTGGACGATAAGCAGCTCGCCTTTCACCAAACGAATATTAATATATGCTGAAATCGTGAGCATTGTTGTGATAATTGCCGTCGCAACATAGATGAATATCAAGACAGGCCAGAACGCCATGTTGTCTATGTTTATGCCGACGGTTCCAACAACGGGAATAAGGCTCAGCGCAAGCGCTGCAAGTACTACTAAGAAATTGCCGCTTACAAGCAACCGGCTGCGTACCAGCGCCCTTCCGATGGATCGTATCTCATCTATAACGACAACCGGCGATACAAGAGCAAACCAAACGGCGAAACATATTGCGGGTATATAAAACACGATACCGGCTTTACCGAGCATAGATGCTGCCGGCAGACCCGTAAATATTCCTATGAATATGACAAATTGTGAAGCCAGATTCACGAGAAAGACATGCGGGAAAAGAAGCGTCGCATTTAAAGAGACGTTTCTAAACGTAATCGGCATCGCCAACAGCTCATATTTGGCAACCGTAGCGATAAACGCCTGGAACCAGATAGTCGCCAGGAACGTTAAGAATGCTTCGATGGTGTTATTAAAATCAAAAATGACCGGAGCGCTGCCAGGTATCTTTATGTGTGCTTTTGGGATTACTTCGGCTAGCCTAATAACAAAGCTAATGGTCTCAGCTAAGCCGACGGACAAGACGGCGGCTAGAACGACTAGCTTCCAATGCGTATCGAAGAACCGTAATGCGCCTCGTAAAACTTTAAACAGCAAATTCTTTCTCCAAAATGTAGTGGACCTATTAGATTATAGCTGAATTACACCGGGACAAAAACAACGGAAATCGATAGTGAATGCGAAAGTGAGACAGCCTCCTTATCGGTTATCTCACTTTCACTTGGTATTGGTTTGTATTTGCGCTGCAACCGACCACTTCATTGAGCGGCCCCAGCGCCTTAACGCCGCAAGCTTTTGCTGGTAAGCGTTAATTTCGTTAAATCAAATCCTTCAATGCATTGGCTGCACCGTCGTAGCCCCGCTCAAGCGACTTGGCGAATGCTTCAGCCGCACGGTTCTTTTCGTTGAGTTGGATATATGAATAGCCAACCCAGTAATGCGCATAAGCGTTGTTCGGATCGATACCGGCTGCGATCTCGTGCTCTTTGATAGATTCTTTAAACATACCCAACTCGAGAAAGCATGAACCGAGGTTGTAATGAGCGTTTGCACTCATCGGGTCTATCGTAATAATCCTCTTATAGATATCGGCTGCATCTTCGATAAAACCGCGGTCAAAGAGTATCGTAGCCATACCGAAGAGCGCTTTAGTAAACGACGGATTTACCTCGGCGGCTTTCTGGTAATACTTTAAAGCCTTATCGTGATCGTGTCGCTCAAAGTAGACGCGGCCGGTGAGGAACCATGCATCCCAGTTGCCCCTATCTATAAGGAGCGCCTGCTTAAGATTCTTAAGCGCTTTGCTATACTGCTTAAGATTGTAATAGATAACGCCGAGCGCGTAATAGTTTAAGCCGTCTTCCGGGTTATTCTGGATGGCTTGCTCGATCTCGCTCTTGGCATCGTCGAAGTTTCCGTGTAGGACGTATTGTTGTGCGCGAAGTTGGTAAGAGGTGAAGCTGTGGCCTTCATCGGCTTGTTTGCGCTGTTGCTTTAGTGAAACAAGAATTACCGCAACAACTAAAATTGTTAAAACCACTATTGCTAATTGCATCTTTATCCTCCGTTACTGCAATACATAGCATTACTTGATTCAAAAGCTGGGTGAAGCTCATAATCAGCTCTTACTATGTATCGGGACCGGACGGATAATCTTTAGGATTATTTTGGCAGGAAAAGCGCTTTCACGTGCGGCTTGTGTGAAAGCGTATTGTTATCGCTCTACTTTAACGGCTGTGCGGGTTTGTCTATTGGCCGACGAGAGCGTCGACGAACTCTTCCGGTTTGAACGGCTGTAAATCATCCATGCCCTCACCCACACCGACGTAGCAGATAGGGATATTAAGCTCGTCTTGTATGGCGAGTACGATGCCGCCCTTTGCCGTGCCGTCGAGCTTGGTGAGCACGATGCCGTCAACGGTGAGCGCTTCATCGAAGAGTCGCGCTTGGGCGATACCGTTCTGCCCGGTCGTCGCGTCAATGACCAGGAGCGTTTCAAGATGAGCGTCGCCGCGCTCGCGGTCGGCGATGCGTTTAATCTTCTTGAGCTCTTCCATGAGGTTTACGTAGGTATGGAGCCTGCCTGCGGTATCTATAAGAAGAACATCTGATTTGCGTGCGCTCGCCGCGTGAATGGCGTCATAGACGACTGCGGCCGGGTCTGCGCCTCGATCGTGTTTTACGATGTCGACACGCAGGCGTTTTGCCCAAATGTCGAGCTGTTCAACCGCCGCGGCCCTAAATGTGTCGGCAGCACCGACAAGCACCGACTTGCCGCTTTTCGTAAAGCTGCGCGCCAGCTTCGCAATCGTCGTCGTTTTTCCGGTGCCGTTTACACCGACGATAAGATATATGGCCCGCCCTTCCTTTGGTTCGACTGAACGGGGCGAAGTCGAGTGCAGGATATTCTCCAGCTCTTCCTTCAGCAGGTCGATAATCATTGCGGCTTCGGTTATGTGCTCTTTAGCTACGCGGTCGCGCAAGTTATCAATGATCCGCATGGTCGACTCAACACCGACGTCCGCCTGTATAAGAATCGCTTCTATATCGTCCCAGAGCTCATCATCTATCGTGCCGCGAAGGTTCAGCAACCCACTGATTTGACCGACGATGTTTTCACGGCTTTTCGTGAGGCCTTGCTTTAACCGAGTAAACCACGATGCCGGCTCTTCCTCCTCGGTCTTCTCGTAAATATCCTGGATATTTTCTTGTTCCTCCTCGATGACACCTGCTTCGACTTCTTCTACCAGCTCTTCGGTAGCGGGGGCTTCATCGATTGCCTCATCAATGTTTTCGATTTCCTTCTGCTGTTGCTCTTCCGCCTTTTCAGCGGCTTGTATCTCCTCTTCAGTAAGCGGCGCTTCTTGTGCTTCCTCTTCTCTTTCTTGACGTCTAAACCAGCGCATGTAACACCCCTGTTTTATATAAATGTAATTTGATCGATTTGTTCGGTATAACCGATGATTCATACGTTAGCTATATCTAACGTATGAATCTAGATAAATATGTAAAGCTGCGCACATCCGTGGCAGCAATTTCGGCTTCGATTGTTAATAATACCACAATAGAGTGTGTGGGTATCATCCTTTGAGAGTCAAGATTTAAGGACTCGTTATAGGTGGGTTGCGATCGGTAGGATGCGAGGGCTACGGCTATACCCCGACGGTGACTTCGCTGAATTTCTGGGAGATGAGCTTCGACACGCCGTCGGCTTGCATGGAGACGCCGTAGAGCGCATCAGATTGCTCCATAGTGCGGCGTTGGTGGGTTATTATGAGAACCTGGCTGTTATCTTTTATGCGCGCTACAAGCGATATAAAGCGCTGTAGGTTCATGTCGTCGAGCGCCGCCTCTACTTCATCGAGGATATAGAATGGGCTCGGGCGTGTCTGGTAGAGCGCAAATGAGAACGCCAGCGCAACTAAGGATTTCTCACCGCCGGATAGAAGCGAGAGGCGCTGCAGGCGCTTACCGCCCGGTTGCGCGATGATATCGATGCCGCTTTCGTTAATGTTGTCGGGATCGGTCGGTATGAGTTCGGCCTGGCCGCCCGGGAACAGCGACTCGAATACCGCCTGGAACGCTTCGTTGACCTTCTCGAAGGTCTCAACAAAGCGCGCTTTCATCTTCTGGTCGATGACACTGATAACTTTCATGAGCGCGCGTTTACTGCGCTGTAAATCCTCGATCTGTTCGGTAAAGAGCTTATGGCGTTCTTCCAGCAGGTCATATTCGTCAATTGCGATCGGGTTAATCGGGCCGAGAACTACGATTCGCCTGCGCAAGCCCGCTGCTTCGGCTTCTGCCTCTTCCCGCGACAACGCAAAGTCTTGCTCCAGCGCTTTCTCAAGCGGGACGTCGTATTCGTCAACAACTTTATGCAACGCCGCTGTGACTTTAAGTTCCAGTTGAGCTTTCTTAACTTCTGCCTCGTGAATCTCTCGCACCGTCGCCTCGATGGCATCGTTGGTTTTGTTGATCTCCAGCTGGTTATGCCTGAGATCCTGGCGAAGATCTTCGAGCGTGCCCTCTTCAAACGAAGTCATCTCGCTAATCTGGTCGTGCCTGAAGGTAACCGAGTTCAAGAGCCCGGCGAATGCCTCTTTTAGCGGCGCGATTTTACCTTGCAGCTTTTCTAAGAAGCCTAGAAATTCCTTTTCATTCTCGGACTGGCTGTCGAAGTTAACGAGGTCATTATTAATGCCCGAGATGCGCTTGGTGTTATGCGCGATCTTGCTGACTAACCCGTCGATCTCAACCTGCATCCTGCTCAACTCGACCTTGAGGCGCGATTCCTCCTCGAAATGCGTATCGCGGGCTTTCAGCGTGTCTTCCAGGTCGTATTGGACCGAGTAAACCTTATCTTTCTGGATTTTCGACTCTTGCTTAACCCTGAGGATGCTCTCGTTATCTTGCGTCAGCGCCGTTTGCAGCTTATGGATTGTCTCCTGCATCGAGCGTTCCTGGTTGGTTAGACGCGTCGATTCGGGCTCCATTTCACCGAGAGACTGCTTGAGGTTGGATACTTCGACCCTCTTTGTTTGCAGATGCTCGGCAACGCGCTCTTTTTGCTGCACGAATCGGCTGATCTTAAGTTTTATATCCGATTGAGCCCTAACCGCCATACCGATACGGCTCTCGACATTTTCAACGGTTTGGTTAAGCTCATGCAGTTCACGCTGGTAGCTTAAGATACCGATGGCTTCGTTTGCGGCCCCGAGAATAATCTTACCGTTCGGCAAGAGCACTTCCCCGTCGTGAGTAACCAGAATCTCGCCATCGACCTTTTCTTGAAGTTTAAGCGCCGTTTCGAAATCGGGCACGATATACACGTGGCTGAGGAGTGCGCTCACCGCGTATTTGAATTCGTCTTTGTATGAAATTACATCGAGCGCCCAGGTTGCCAAAGGAAGCTTGTTAGTCGGCAGTTTAAACCTGGCGCGGTCGCTTGGCAGGAACGACGACAGGTTAAGGGCGTCGGCATTCTCGGACTTGATGAGATTGCTCAAGCTCTCAGAATCTTCCAGGATTACGCAGAATATGTCTCCGCCGAGAACGGCTTCGATTGCACGCTCGTACTCGGGCTTAACCTGGATCGCTTCTTTTATGAGGCCGCTGATATTGGTCATCTCGAGGGTACTGAGCGATTTGGTTACGTCTTCAGTCGTCGGGAAGGCGTCCATGATGTCTTCGAGCGTTTTAATGCGCGCTTTAAGGCCCGCAGACTCCTGACCCAGCTCGACCTCTACGTTGCGTTTTTCGTTGAGCTCCTGCTCGTGTTGCTCGATGAGCATCGTAAGCTCATTTTGCTGAAACTCGAGACGCGACAGCTCGATACCGGAAATCTCCAGGTCGCGCTTCTTCTGCTCGATGCGCTGGTAGAGTTCAGCGCGCTTTTTCGTGATGGTTGCGAGCTCTTTTGCGAGAAATGAATGTTGATTCTCATTGGTTTGAATGGAGAGCTGGAGACGATGCATCTCGGTTTGGTAATTGTCGGACGCGCGATTCTCAGACTGCGTTTTTGCTTTCAGCTCGTTGATTGATGCCTCAATATCCAAACGCTTTGTGTGCACTTCGTCGATTTTTCGAGTGGTATCGACGAGTGAAGCGTTGTTTTTATCAATATTGTCCTGCAGCGAGTCCCTCTCTTTTTCAAGCCAGCGTTTCTGGTCGACAAGGCTGTTTTTGCGGTGCTCGGCCTGCAGGGTGCTATGCCTGACCTCACCGATACGCTGCATAATATTCTTATTCTTCTCGTCCAGAAGATTAATGTTCGAGCGAAGTTTTTCTTCAACCGATTGCAGTTTTCTTCGCTTCTCACTAATATCGCCGGAGAAGAAATTCTTGGTCTCGAACTCAAGCTGCAGTTTCTCGGTTGCTTCATGCTTATGTGAAAGATCTTCCTTGAGTGAGGAAAGCTTTTCTTTAAGATCGCCTTCCAGGTTGATGACGTATTCCCACTCTTCTTGAAGCTCTTTCAGATCGGCAATCGCAAGGCCGATATCGAGCGCGCGCAGTTGCCGGCTTAACGCCTGGTACTCACGGGCTTTGTTGGCCTGGTTCTTAAGCGGCCTGAGCTGCCTGCCTATCTCGAGCGTGATGTCTTTTGCGCGTTGCAAGTTATGGTCCATCGAAGCGATTTTTCTAAGCGCGCGGTCTTTGCGTTTTTTGTGCTTGGTTATTCCGGCCGCCTCTTCGATAAGCTGGCGTTTATCTTCGGGTTTACTGTTGAGAATCTCTTCGAGCCGACCCTGGCCGATGATCGAATACAAACCTTTGCCGAGGCCCGAATCGGAAAGGAGTTCCTGGATATCGAGTAATCTACACGGTGAATTGTTGATATAGTAATCGCTTTCGCCCGAGCGGTAGAGCCTGCGGGTGATCGTTACTTCGGTAAATTCAATCGGCAGTGTACCGTCGGTATTGCTAAGGGTAAGCGAGACTTCGGCCATACCGAGCGCGGGGCGTGCTGAGCTGCCGGCAAAGATAACGTCTTCCATCGAGCCGCTTCTCAGTGAGCGCGCGCTCTGTTCGCCGAGTACCCACATTACAGCTTCACTGATATTGCTTTTGCCGCTGCCGTTGGGGCCGACGATAGCCGTCATGCCGTCCTCAAAACGCAGAATGGTTCTATCGGCAAATGATTTAAATCCTCGCAGTGTGAGCGATTTAAGCTGCAACGGCTACTCCTTATGATCTAGTTCGGTGAATCTGTTATCGGTTCTAGTAATGCTGTTTAAACAATAATAT
This sequence comes from Candidatus Aquicultor sp., assembly GCA_036504445.1. NCBI lineage: Bacteria > Bacillati > Actinomycetota > Candidatus Aquicultoria > Candidatus Aquicultorales > Candidatus Aquicultoraceae > Candidatus Aquicultor > Candidatus Aquicultor sp. Next base: position 28,207 of record DASXVE010000014.1, on the reverse strand, counting down.
CTATAAATTACGTGTGCTCAGATTTTGTAAACTATTGTTTAGCGCTTCCCGTTAAAGCCCTATAAGCGCTGCATAATCGGTTCATAGCAAAGCTCGATAAGCGCCTATTTCGCGGTCTCTTGCTCAAACCGCTTTAAGGCCTATTTCGCGGTCTCTTGCTCAAACCGCTTTAAGGCCTCTTTCGCGGCCTCTTGCTCCGCTTTCTTTTTGCTTTTGCCTGTACCGCGACCCCATGCCTCGTCATTAATATATACTTTGACGACGAAACTCCGGTCGTGGACCGGGCCGAATTCTTCAACCGTACGATAGCGCGGAATGTTTCCGTACTTCGCCATAACAAGTTCTTGGAGTCTGGTTTTCGGATCTCCGAACTCGCCCATTGATGCACGCTCGTCGATGAGGTCTTTAAAGTTCGTGAGGATGAAGTCTTTGGCGGCGTCCATTCCTTTATCCAGGTAAATGGCACCGATAATGGCCTCAAGCGCATCGCCTAGGATAGAGACGCGTGTCCTGCCCCCCGTTTGCTCGGCGCCCTTGCCCATAAGCAGGCAATCTCCGACACGCAGCTGCTGCGCAATTTCGGCGAGAAAATTGGCGTTGACGACATTTGCCCGAAGCTTTGCCAGATCCCCTTCGTTTAAAGCCGGAAACTTATCAAAAATGTACTCGGTGACTGTGAGGCTTAAGACAGAGTCCCCGAGAAACTCGAGTTTTTCATTTGTGTCGGGCAGGTCTTTTTCAAAGCTGTAAGACCGGTGCGTGAGTGCCTGAAACAACAACCCTTTGTTGTTAAATTGAACCGCTAAGTACTCTTCCGCTTGAGCAATGGTATCAGGTAGCGACATTATCAGCCCTCGTATTTTGTTATAACCAGGCTTGCGTTATGCCCGCCGAATCCAAACGAATTCGACAAAGCAGTTGTGACGTCTTTTTTAACCGCCGTGTGCGGGACATAGTTTAGATCGCACTCCGGGTCGGGATTATCCAGATTTATCGTAGGCGGGACGATGCCTGTGTCGATTGCTAATGCGCAGGCGATTAACTCGACAGCACCGGCAGCACCGAGAAGGTGCCCGGTCATAGATTTCGTTGAGCTTACCAACAGGGAATATGCGTAATCACCGAAAAGATTCTTGATAGCTTTTGTCTCGGCGATATCCCCTACTTCTGTTGACGTTCCGTGCGCGTTGATATAGTCGATGGCGGTTGTATCGAGGCCGGCTTCCTCAAGCGCCGTTTGCATAGCTTTCATAGCCCCGCGACCGCTTGGGTCGGGTTGGGTCACATGATATGCGTCTGCCGTCGCGCCGTAGCCGACCACTTCGGCATAGATGCGAGCGCCGCGATTCAGCGCCGCAGATAACTCTTCGAGAACGACGATGCCAGAGCCTTCGCCCATGACGAACCCGTCTCTAGCAATATCGAACGGCCTGCTGGCCCGCTGCGGCTCATCGTTGTGAGTGGAAAGCGCACGCGCTCCGCAGAACGATGCCACCCCGAGCGGTGTAATAGATGCTTCGGCGCCGCCCACGAGCATGGTGTCGGCGATACCTCGTTTAATCGTTTCGAATCCTTCGCCGATGGCATGACTGCCTGAAGCACACGCAGATGTTGTGCAGTAGTTCGGCCCCTTGGCCCCAAACGTAAGCGATACATGCCCGGCGGCAAGGTCGGTAATCATCATCGGGATAATAAACGGGCCGACTTTGCGCGGCCCTCCACGCAATAACGCTTTATGGGCTTCTTCCATCGATCCGATTCCGCCGATTCCGGAGCCGATGATGACGCCCACCGATTCCGCATTGCTATCGGTTATCTCAAACCCGGAGTCTTGTAGCGCAAGCGCTGATGCACCGACGGCAAAATGCTGAAACCGGTTCATACGCCGCGCTTCTACCGGGTCGAGATATGTTTTGGCATCAAAATCAGGCACCTCACCGGCTATCTTTGAAGAGTAACCTTCAGTATCAAATGTGGTAATCGGCCCAATGCCGGATTTACCGCCGGTCAGGTTGGCCCAGAATGTATTTTTGTCGGAACCGACCGGTGAGATGACACCGACGCCGGTAATCACAACGCGCCTAGGCATAGCTACTCACCATGTTTGACGTCGCGCTTTCAAATTCTTCCTTCAAGTTATTGAAAATCTCCTTTACCGAGAGAATCTCTTTAATCTCGCTTACGCGCTCTCCGCAAAAGATGAGACCGTTTGCAAGGTTTCCTAATTGTGCCTGCTCTAAGGCGCTGATAATGCAATAATTCTTCTTGCACTGCTTTAAACAGGCAACGCACCGGATTTTTTCAAGATTATTATCGCCGCTATACACGTGATCGATGAACTCATTCCTAATCGCACGACCCGGCATGCCGACGGGGCTCTGAACAATCATGATGTCCTCAGGCTGCGCATCGATACATGCTTTTTTCCACACGTAGGCGGCGTTCGATTCTTCGCTCACGGCAAATCGCGTTCCCATTTGCACGCCGCTCGCACCGAGAGACATCGCACGTGCTATATCTCCGCCGGTAAGGACACCGCCTGCTGCAATAACCGGTATGCTTACCGAATCAGCAACGTCAGGCAAAAGATCCCACATCGGCTCAAGTGTACCGAGGTGACCTCCGGCGGCGCCTCCTTCGAGAACGATGGCTGTCGCGCCAAAGCGCTCCGCCAGCTTTGCTACGCGCACCGACGAGACGATCGGCACATACGGTACGCCTGCTTCTTCGCACCACTTAAACGCATCACGAGAAAACCCGGCGCCGGCCACCACAAGGTCGATACCCTCTTGGATAGCGGCTTTCACCAGATTCGCGAATTCTTTGACGGCAACCATAACGTTGATTCCGATTATGCCATCGGTTAAACGCCGCGCTTCCCTGATATTCTCAACGAGCTCGGCCGGTTTAATCCCGGATCCGGCTATAAGGCCGATACCGCCTTCATTAGCAACGGCAGCCGCGAGTTTGGCCATCGATATGCGAACAGCCATACCTCCTTGGATGACCGGTACCTTGGCCGTCAACTTGCCTATCTTAAGGCTTGGTAGATTCATGTTCATTCCTTTTTAAATGAAATTCGAATGCATCAAGCAATAACTATGAACGTGCTTCGATATACTCGATTGCATCTTCAACAGTGGCTATACCTTCAGCATCTTCGTCGGGAATCTCGATATTAAACTCTTCTTCCATTGCCATTACAACTTCGACGATATCGAGACTATCGAGACCAAGATCATTAACAAACGCAGATTTTTGTTTAATCTCGTCTTCCTCAATACCCGCAGTCTCAGCGATGATGCTTCTTACCTTATTAAATGTTGCTTCACTCATTGTTAGAATCTCCTTTCAAAACCCTACTTTACTAACTAAACTATCGCTGGCAAAGTATCTATGCCAGGCATTACTACATTACCATACCACCATCGACGAGGAGTACTTGCCCGGTGATGTACCGGGCGTCGTCGGAGGCGAGAAACGCGATCGCAGCCGCAACGTCTGACGGCTCCGCGAAAAAGCCAAGCGGAATATTTTGCCGTGCTTGCTCGCGTACCTCATCAGAGAGTTTGCGAGTCATTTCCGTCTCGATAAAACCGGGTGCTACCGCATTCACGCGAACGCCTCTTCCGGCGAATTCCTTCGCGAGTGATTTTGTTAAACCAATAACACCCGCTTTTGAAGCGGCATAATTGGCTTGACCGGCGTTACCGGCTACACCGATAACCGATGCCATATTGATGATCGTACCGCACCGCTGCTTGAGCATATACTTTGCGGCCGCCTGCGAGACGTTAAATACGCCCGTCAGGTTAATGTTGATCACCGCAGCCCAATCTTCTTCTTTCATGCGAATAAACAAGCCATCCCTGGTGATGCCTGCGTTATTGACGACGATATCAATCGAGCCGAGCGTTTTCACGACATCCGCAAAGACCTCATCCATTTGGCTTTTGACGGTCACATCAGCTTCATAAAATACCGCTTTGCCACCTAATTCGCTGACCGCATTGATGGTATCGCTTGCGATTGAGGCGTCACGGTCAGAGAACACAATAGTAGCTCCTTCTTGCGCCAACCTCAAGCAGACGGCGGCGCCGATACCCCTCGCTCCACCGGTTACAAGAGCAACCTTTTTATCTAGCTTCATCAAAACCCCCTGTATAATAAATTATATTTTGAGCATTTGCATTTAATACCGCCGGCAAATGCTTATATATCGTAAAAGCTGATAGGGCGCCGGGGCATATGCGTTCAGAACGCTATACTGCCGCCTCTAGCCCAGATACCTAACCGTTTACTAAGCTACTAACTCTGACAACACCTTTTCTAAGAACTCGGGTGTTTCGGTCGGCAATACGGATATCTGCCGATCGATGCGCTTTATAATTTTTGAAAGCACTTGGCCCGGCCCTACCTCGACAAATGTTGTTATGCCGAGCCCTATCATTTGCTCGACCGATTGCTGCCATTTTACCGCTGACGCCATTTGCCGTTCGAGGGCTTCTTTTAGCTGAGCCGGATCAACAGCCGGCTTGGCCAACGTATTCGGTACTACGGGCACATCGGCAGTCATAAAGATAAAGCTTTCAAGGAACCCATTGAACTGCTCCTGCGCCGGCTTCATAGCGGGCGAATGAAACGCACCGCTAACCGGCAACGGGACGACTTTTTTAGCGCCGGTTTGCAAAAGCGCGACGGTCGCGTTATCCACCAAGTCCTTATCAACCGAAACAACGATTTGACCGGGGCTGTTATAATTTGCAACTGCGATCATTCCTTGCTGCGATAGCTGGCTCACAGCATCATCGACGCCTCGCATATCGGCGCCGAGCACTGCAAGCATAGCACCGGGATGTTCCCTGGCGGCTTCGCTCATTAATTCCGCTCTCTTAGCAACTATACGCAAACCTTCATCAAATTTAAAGGTTTTCGCAGCCGTGAGAGCGCTGTACTCGCCAAGACTATGACCCGCCATAACTTGCGGTTGAATGCCGCTCTCCTCAAGCATCGCATAAATGCCGTAGCTGATAATATAAATACAAACCTGGGTGTTGAGCGTATCGTTGAGATCGCTCTCGGGTCCGTTGACACAGAGGTCGAGGAAGCCCTTGTCAAGCATATCCGTTGCCATATCGAAAGCCGCACGGACTTGCGGATATGTTTCGACAAGGTCTTTGCCCATGCCGATGTATTGCGAACCCTGCCCAGGAAAGACAAATGCTACACCTGTTTTATTTGCCACCTAGAAACCCCTATAGTTTAACAGGGCTACATATAAGTGTATCTTGCAGCCTGTTTATAATATTTTCCGCTTCTAATACCATGTCTTGTATTATCTCTGCTGCCGGCCTAATGTCTTTTACCAGCCCGGCAGACTGACCTGCCATAATGCTGCCCATCTCGACATCGCCGTCTTTTACCGCCACGCGCAGCTTACCTATACCAAGGCTTTCCAATTGCTCAAGCGGTACGCCTTCTTTCTCAAGACGCTCAAATTCTCTGGAAAGCCTATTTTTTAATACTCGAACCGGATGACCCGTTGATCGTGCGGTTACAGTCGTGTCCCTGTCCTTTGCGGCAACTAGTTTGTTCTTGTAATTAATATGGACGGTGCACTCGGTTGCGCATAAGAACCGTGTGCCAACCTGCACGCCGCTTGCGCCTAGGGCAAGTGCGGCCGCCATGCCGCGACCGTCGGCTATGCCGCCGGCAGCGATAACCGGAACAGTTACAGCGTCGACCACCTGCGGGACAAGAACCATCGTGGTAAGTTCCCCGATATGACCACCTGCCTCTGTACCCTCGACGATGACCGCATCAGCGCCCACTTTCTCCATACGTTGGGCGAGCGCGACACTTGGAACAACAGGTAAGACTTTTGTGCCGATCTCTTTAAACCGGTTTATGAACGAACCGGGGTTTCCCGCCCCTGTGGTAATAACGGGTACGCGCTCTTCAAGGCACACCTCTATAAGTTCATTAATATGCGGAGTCAACAACATGAGGTTAACTCCAAACGGCTTCTTTGTAAGTTGTTTTGTCTTGCGGAGTTCCTCGCGCAGGATATCGGTGGGCATATGCCCCGCGCCGATAATCCCGAGGCCGCCTCCTTCAGACACTGCCGCGGCAAGTTCGGCGGTAGCTGCCCACGCCATCCCACCTTGGATAACCGCATATTCAATTTCTAACAAGTGACAGAGTCTAGTTTTGATCACTATGCTACCCCTCCCTTAAAGCCATCTTATAATATTGGCGCCCCACGTAAGACCAGCCCCAAAGCCTACGAGGACCAGAATGTCCCCACGCTTGAGGTTGCGCTTTTTATGCAATTCATGAATTGCAAGTGGAATTGACGCCGCCGAAGTATTTCCGTATTTATCCAAGTTTACTATAACTTTATTTTTGTCGATACCGAGTCGTTCGACCGCCGCATCAATAATCCTCATGTTCGCCTGATGTGGTATCAAGTAATCGATGTCATCAACGGTTAAACAGGCCTTTTCCAAGATCGTTTTGACTGCATCCGGAATGCATCTTACGGCGAACTTATATATCTCGTTTCCGTTCATAGTAATATAATGCAGCTTATCCCGAACAGTATCTTCGGTTGCCGGGTTCGCAGAGCCGCCCGCCGGTATTTTTAACAAATCCGAACGCGAGCCGTCAGCCGCTAAATGGCTGGCAAGAACGCCGTATCCAGCTTCAACGGGTTGAATGACACAAGCGCCGGCCCCGTCGCCAAATAGCACACAGGTTGACCTATCATCCCAGTTTAAGAACCGGCTCATCGCATCGGCGCCGACTAGAAGCACGGTCTTGTACATGCCCGTTTCGACAAATTGCGCTCCAACCGCCAACGCATACGAAAAGCCGCTGCAGGCCGCCTGCAAATCAAATGCCGCACATCCCCTGATGCCGAGTTTCTCCTGCACGAAACAAGCCGTCGACGGCAAAATCATATCAGGCGATGAGGTCGCGACTAAGATCAAGTCGACTTCCTCGGGATTAACACCGGCATCTTCTAAAGCCGCGCGTGCTGCTTTAACACCTAAATCAGATGCTGCATCGCCGACCGCAGCAATGTGGCGTTCACGGATGCCCGTTCGCGTCCTGATCCATTCATCTGATGTATCAAGAAACGCTTCTAAGTCGACATTAGTTAAGACTCTTTCGGGCACATACGCCCCGACGCCGACAATACCCGCAGATATATTAGACATTAATATGAGCCTTCTCTTTCATAGCTGCTTGGATTTTTGCTACAACCCCACCCGAAACCGCATCCGCTGCAACAATAATGGCGTTATGAATCGCTCGCCCCGACGATTTGCCGTGCGATATGACGCATACACCGTTAACACCCAATAATAATGAGCCGCCTGTTTCGTCGGGGTCAAGCCGTTTTTTCATGGTCTTAAGGCCGGGCATGAGGAACAACGCTCCGAGCCGCCCGAGCAGCGATCCCGTCATTATGGCTTTGAGCTCTCCGAACATCGCTTTTACCAAGCCCTCGGTAAGCTTTAGCACGACATTACCGGTAAATCCGTCGCACACAACAATATCGGTCTTTCCCGCGGTGACATCGTTGCCTTCAACGTTCCCGTAAAAATTCAAGCTCGAATCTTTCAGTAACTGAAACGTTTCTTTTGTGAGCTCGTTGCCCTTGCTTTCTTCCTCGCCGATACTCAGCAGGCCGATCGCCGGATTTTGCTTGTTCAGTGATGAGGTTAGATAGGAATCTGCCATTATGGCAAAATCGAGCAGGTTTTCGGGTTTACACATGGCGTTGGCACCGACATCAAGCACGAATACGTCACGGGCCCGCATCGGGTATCGCACAATCAGCGCAGGCCTGGAGACACCCTTTATTCTGCCGATTATCAGCAGGGCGGCAGCCATTACAGCCCCCGTATTACCGGGACTTACAAGGGCATGGGCTTTGCCTTCTTTTATAAGCTTACTGCCGACCACAACAGTTGCGGCACTTTTCTGCCGAACTGCCTTTGCCGGTTCTTCATCCATTCTTATGACATCCGGTGCGTGCTCTATACTTATATTATTTGGATGTTGTATTGTGCTGAGCTTTGATGTTAAGAGGTCTTCAGGCCCCAAGAGTATAATATTCGCGTCCGGTGTAATTGTAGCGGCGCTGATACACCCCTTAATAATTTCATCGGGGCCAAGCTCGCCGCCCATAACATCGACAACTATTGTAGTGTTACTCATACAAAGATTCTATCCCATCTTTTGCTGGTATCGTATAGCTTTACTTTATTGCCTTGAGGCCATCCGGCTTATTATATCTGGCTTGCTTGCTTATAATAATCTTATAAGCAAGCCATAACTAGCCTATAAGATTACAGGATGCACCATTTCATAGGCAATAGGGATTAAACGGCAGTTTATGAAAGATCGCAAAACGGATGACGTGTAGCCGTATTTAATTACGTTCATTATTATATACAAAAGCTTGAAAAGCCACGCTTATTTCGCGATTCCCGCGTCTGCAAACAAACGCTCCAGGTTTATGCCGTTTCGGACGAGCGTATGGAACCGGTCGACTTTCTCCTTCTGGTGAATGCGCACCCTGCCCACAAGTTCGTCGGTCTTTTCGACGGCTTGTAAGGTATCCAGGTCAACGAGGACCATCGGAACGCCAAGTTCCTCGGCTCGCGCCATAACGATCGGGCTTGGTTGCAGACTGCCCGTTAGGATTAAGGCCTTGGTGGGAGTTTCGAGGGCGGCAAGCTGTACGTCAGAGCGGTCGCCACCTGTAATAACGGCTTTGTTGCTCGTTCTTTGGAAGAAACGCAAGGCTTTTTCCTGCCCCATTGCGCCGACCATGATATTCTCGACGAGTTCGTCCGTCATATTTGTGGCGGTTAGTACTGTGCCGTTAAGGTGCTGCGCTATCTCACCGACCGTTACTGCCATGAGCGTTCGATCTTGTGGAAGCGCCCCATACACATTTATCCCATGCCTGGTCAGATACGGGACCATCATTTCCATAACCGCCCGTTCGCTGCGCGGTACCTGGTTGAATACCACACCTAGGAAATCTTCGCCGAGAAGGTCCTTCGCCTCGAGAATGTCATCGATAACCAGTTCCGACCTAAATTTTGCGACGAGTAACGTTTTCGAGTGAAGGGTATGGGCTATTTGATATGCCGACGCACCGATGAAGCGCCCTTCGTTTACGTCTGCGCCGTTTTCAAGGAGAACGACGTCTTTGTCCTTGGAGATTCTATCGAAAGCGGCTTGAATGACGTGCATACTATCTTGTTGCTCACCGCGAAGGTGCGCGTGAATAAACTGGCGGGTCAGGGAAATCGGTGAGACGTCCTCTATATGGTCACCGGTATCCAGGCGTTGCAGGACGTGATACGCATCGAGATCGACCGTTCTGCTGTCAATCCTTCCCGGAACCGTACCGATCGGTTTCATATACCCAACCTTATAACCCCTTTGCTTAAGCTCAAGACCTAAGCTGAGGCAGATGCCGGTCTTGCCTGAATACGGTTCGGTTGAAACAATATATAGGACTGCCATCTTCCCTCACTCTCCAATCGTAATTCTAACGTCGGCTGCTACGCCGCCTTTCCCCTTATCAAGCACCATAAACGGATTTATATCCATCTCTATGATATCAGGAAAATCGGTAACAAGCTGTGAAACACGAAGTATTGTATCAATAATTGCATCGATATCAGCTGGTGCCTGGCCGCGAACACCGCGCAGCAGCGCATACGTGCGAAGCTCAGTAACCATTTTGTGCGCTTCTTGTATGGAAACCGGCGCTATTCGGAAGGTAACGTCTTTTAATACTTCGACATAGATACCGCCGAGCCCGAACACGATGAGATGCCCGAACTGCGGGTCTTTATTTACGCCGATGAGCGTCTCACGGGCGCCGGTTATCATTTCCTGGAGGCTAACGCCGAGAATACGAGCTTGCGGCATGAACCGGTACACGTGATCGAGGATTGTATTATATGCCGCGCGTACCTCATCCGGGTTGCGAACACCGACAACGATACCGCCAACGTCGCTTTTATGCAGGATGTCCGGCGATGCAATCTTTAGGACGAGCGGATAGCCCAGGTAATTTGCTACGCGAACCGCTTCTTCGACATCGTGGGCGATAATAGACCTGGCGGTACGGATGCCATAAGCTGTTGCCACCTGTGACGCTTGGATGTCTGGTATGTCGTGACGCCGTTCTTCCCGCATCTCTCGAAATATATCGCGAACCGTAGTGCGTTTGGCGCGGAACGTTTCGTATGTTTGCAGTGGCTCGCGCAGGTAATCGAGATAACGGGTAACGGCGGAAAATGTTTGAACCGCCCGTTCCGGATAGTAATAGTTAGGAATCTTGTTTTCTTTGAGTATTTGAATGCCTGCATCGACCTCCGCTTTACCCATAAAGCAGGCATAGATCATCTTCCCCACGTGTTTCTTCGAGATGTCGATTATGGCACGAGCGGTCTCCTCGATCTCGGTCGTGGCTTGCGGGGTTAAGATGACGAGAAGCGCGTGAACGCCATCGTCGCTCAAGATGAGATCCATTGCTTTCCGATACCGGTCGGCCTTTGCATCGCCAAGGACATCAACCGGGTTATAGAGCCCTGCCGCAGGCGGCAGTGATTCGCGTAGGTTATCGATTATCCGCCTGTCAAACGCCGCCAGCGGTACCCCATGCTGCTCGCATGCGTCCGTTGCCATAATACCGGGGCCGCCCGCGTTTGTGAGTATGGCGATATTTTTTCCTTTGGGAAGCGGTTGGTATGCAAAACCAATCGCGTAGTCGAAGAGGTCTTCAACGGAATTGGCTCGAATGATGCCCGCCTGTTTAAATGCGCTATTATAGGCCTGCTCCGACCCGGCGAGTGTGCCGGTATGCGATGAAACAGCGCGGGCGCCGGCGTCGGTAACGCCCGATTTAATGACGATGATCGGCTTTTCTTTCGAAACGATGGAGGCGATATTGGTGAATTCGCGGCCTTTGCTGATGCCTTCCATATAGGCGCAGATTACTTTGGTGTGCGTATCGGCTCGGAGCGCTTCTAACAGATCGATTTCACTTATGTCGGCTTTATTCCCCAGGCTTACGAACTTTGAAAAACCGACGAGTTCGGCCTTTGCCCAGTCAAGAATAGCGGTAAGCAGGGCGCCTGATTGTGAGATCATTGCGATATTGCCCAGGTACGGAGCTTCTTTCGCAAATGTGGCGTTTAGCCTGCAGTAAGTATCGCTTACCCCAAGGCAATTCGGGCCGAGAATTCGCATATCGTAGCGTTTTGCTATATCGACGACTTCTCGTTCTAGGTGGGCTCCCTCGATGCCTGTTTCTTTAAATCCGGCAGAAATAATAACCGCCATTTTGACCCCTTTTTCGCCGGCCTCCTCCATAACTGAGGGGACGAGCTTACCCGGGACCACGATGACGGCTAAATCTATATGCTCAGGAATATCCCTGAGCGAGGGGTAAACTTTTTCACCGTGAATCTCCTGTGCTTTTGGATTCACGGCAAAGTATTTTCCCCCAAAACCCGCTTCTCTTATGTTGTCGAATATATCGTGACCTACGTTGCCTTCTTCACGACCTACACCAACTATTGCTACTGCTGCAGGACAAAACAGCTTTTCGAGCATCGAAACCACCTATCGAGGTTTATCTATACAGCCTGGTATGACATGTTGTATGTTTCTCGTCGCTCTACGTGTTCGCTATTCGACTTCGAGAACCTGCTTACGGTTATAATACCCGCATGCCGCACATACGCGATGCGGCAGCTTTGGCTCGTGGCACTGTGGGCATTCAACCAGGGCTGGTCCGGAGGTTTTCAACCACTGCGACTTCCTCGAATTCTTTCGAGCGTGCGAGGTTTTCCTCTTCGGTACCGCCATTTTGCACCTCCCTGAAACAGTAAAGTAAAATTCTTAAATCCAAATTATGCGGATTTTACCCAATAACAAAGTAAAATGCTACATCAAAACTAAAAGCCTGCCAAGATGCAGGCTTTGTTAAACATGCGCACAACAGCAATATTTTACATGGGCAAGGCCGATATGTCCAGACTTAACCGGCGCCCATATACCGATTTTGCAGTCTGGTTTCTATTATGGCAAGGATGCCAAGCGCAATATCCTCGCATTCAGGGCAGTGGATTGCGTAAAACGTGTGCTCGTGCATGTGCTCGCTGTTCTGATGTCGTACCCACCGGCTGTAGTCACCGTTACAGCAACCCTCTGTGCCGCCGAGCGGGCATACCAACAAGCATGCCCTGGGGTTGTCCTTGTCAAAATACGTTTCGCAGCACGCGCAGCTGTAAGTTCCGAAGTCTTCACCACCGTTTATGATAGCTGTCCACTTTCTTTTGGCGGCTTCTAGCGGTGAAAAGCCTGCTTGCAAATCGGCGAGTAGATGTTGCCTGGTGTAGGATTTTTCGCTGACGTCATACATTTCCGTACCTCCCTGGCGCATGGCACGTGTGTGCCGGTTGACGCTTGTCAGTGGCCTGCTCTTTATAACGGGGTCGGTTTATATCTGCAGATTTTTAAACTGCTCTTAATATCGATTGTAGCTACACCCTGTTGGACTTAGATATATTTTTCCGGTAGACGGGCGTTTTGGAACGCAAGCGCACCAAATTAAGCGTGAGATGTGCTAGAAGGTGTGCCGGCATCAGGCAGTTGGGGATTAGCGTTTAAATTATCAGGGTAAACGGTTTATGAATCCTGCTTCTCTTCCTCAAGCAGCTTCTTTAATATTTCCAGCCGTGCATCGATTGCTTGTTCCTCATGCGGTTTGTGCTCTTCAGTTATCTGTTGACCGCATGTAGGACAAATTCCCCGGCAAGATTCTGTGCAGAGCGGTTTCATCGGTATATCGAGCACGAATGCCTCTTCCGTGGGCGGCCCTAAATCGAATTTTGTCTCTTTCATGGCGTATGCTTCTTCCTCGGGCGCCTCGTCTGAGTAGAATATTTCATCGATCTTCCAGTCGACCGGATAACTGAACTCGGTGAGGCACCGGCTGCAGATAAGCTTAAGCGCTGATTTGATGTGGCCGGTTACCCGGACGCCGCTGCCGGTGTTTTCAATACGAATGTCGAACTTAACAGGCTCAACGAATTCTATTTTGCCTGTTTCTGTTTCTATAGGGGCGAATTCATGCTCGAAGGAGCGGCGCTCTTCCGAGCCAACATTGCCCATTATATCTTTTGCATCTAAGATCACTTGATTCATGCGATCGACTCCATTCCTTGCGTGCGCCAGTGCAACGCCAATGTATATTGATACCCAAATAATGCTTACTAGATTCGCATTGCTGCTGACCTGCTACATGCTAGTTATAAATAGTAGCAGAAAAAAAGTTCTTGTGTAGTAGGACACAAGAACTTGTATGGATAAACGTTCGTAAACGCGAAATAATTCGTTACTAAGTGCAAACTATGATAAATAAATATGAATTAAACCAGGCGAGAATTCATACGTTCTGATCGGTTTATTAGCGCTCTAACCTGCCCTGAAGCCTATCGCGGCCTCTTTGTACCGCGGTTAGAAGCTTGCCGAGATTAACTTCGAGATTTGCAAGCATCTCATCTGCGTAATCTTCGGCACCGAGGCGTATCTCGCGCTCCCGTGCTTGCGCCATTTCAATAACCTCTTGCGCGCGCTTCTCGGCGAGCTTTACGATTTCCTTTTCAGTCAGCATACCTTCCGCGCGGGCCCTGGCGTCTTCAATAATGCGATTTGCTTCCTTGTCGGCCTCGTCTATCATCTCTTGGCGTTCTTTGACGATCCAACGCGCCTGCTTTAGTTCATCGGGAAATGCCGCTCTTAGTTCATCTATTATGTCGTATAATTTTTGCTCAGGTAACATAACCGAGCCGGTTAGCGGAACCTTACGCGATGTCGCTATAAGATCCTCTAACCTATCAATTAGGCCCATTATATCCATCTACACCATAAACCTCCCCTGGCTACGCCAGCGCTTTGCGCAGTAACTTCTCGACGTTGGGCGGTACGAGCCCGTTTATATTTCCTCCGTATCGTGCTATCTCTTTGACGATGCTCGAACTCAAATATGCATATTCTGGACTAGCCATAACAAAGATTGTTTCTACGTCAGGGCATAGCTTTCGGTTCATCTGGGCCATTTGGAACTCATGCTCGAAATCGGAGACTGCCCTCAGCCCTCTTATGATAACATGAGCACCATGCTTTTTTACAAATTCAATCAGTAACCCGTCAAACGCATCTACTACAATCTTCTGGTTCCAGTTGACGGCTTCTTTAACCATGGCGACCCGCTCTTCCAGCGTAAACAGCGGACTCTTATTCGGGTTTACTACAATCCCCACTACTACTTCGTCATAAAGCCGGCTTGCCCTTCTAATTATGTCTAAATGACCGGCTGTTATCGGATCGAAGCTTCCCGCAACTACAGCAATCGCCATTTCTACCCTTCCCTGCGATACAAAGAAACGGCCGTATCTCCATAGAGCCGTGTCGAAATCAAAACAAGCCCTTCGATGCCTCTGACCTCGCCCTTTGCGTCATGCTCAAGAACAAGTAAGCCATCGGGGCGCAAAGCTTGGCATGCCAAATTAAATAGGATGGCATCTAAAAAGGATACGCTAATTCTATAAGGAGGGTCAAGAAAAATCAAATCAAATGTTAAGGCCTCTGCCGCTAGCTGTTTTACGGCTCGCTCTGCCTGTGATTTCATTATCACGGCCTTATCTATAAACCCGGTATTATCAAGATTCTTCTTAATAGTTGCTATCGCTTCGTCGCTCGAATCAATAAAGTATGCCTTATCGGCGCCCCTACTGAGCGCTTCGATTCCAAGATTGCCGGTGCCCGCAAAAACGTCGAGCACGACGGCATCTACAACTTCTTGCCCGACAATATTAAAGATAGATTCTTTAACACGATCGGCGGTAGGCCGTATACTCATGCCTTTTGGGGCTGCTAATCTTCTTCCCTTTGCGCTACCGGCAATTACTCTCATCTGAAAACCTTACCTTTTGATATCGCTGGCATACCGGTACACTATGCTTGAAATAGCCAATCGACTGTTGAACCGAACGCTTGCATTATTTCACGTCGAAGCGGTGCATGCTTGGATGATGAGAGCCGCGGATCGTTCTCGATAATCGTAAACGCCTGCTTGCGTGCATGCACGAGAATCTCGATATCCCGTGTGAGCCGTGCGATTCTAAGCTCGGGCATGCCCGACTGGCGTGTGCCGAAGAGCTGCCCTTCTCCACGGATCTGCAGGTCGGCTTCGGCCAGGCGAAAACCATCGTTAATCTCGCAAATCGCTTTCATGCGCTGCTTAGCGTCATCGGTTTTCATCGAAGCGAAGAGGATGCACCACGATTTATGCCTTCCACGCCCAACACGACCCCTCAACTGGTGAAGCTGGGCCAAACCGAAACGGTCGGCGTCTTCGATGAGCATGACCGTTGCGTTGGGCACGTCGATGCCGACTTCGATAACGGTAGTTGAGATGAGAACATCAAGCTCACCGGCATCAAACGCCGCCATAGCCGCCTCTTTCTCGGCCGATTTTAGCTTGCCGTGGATAAGGCCCACCCTGAGGTCCGGAAATATTTCGTTTTTAAGCCGCACAGCTTCCTCTAGAACCGCTTTAACCTCAAGTTTATCCGATTCCTCGATAAGCGGGCAGACTATGTACGCCTGTCTCCCCGCTTGAACTTCACTGCGAATCTTTTCGTACGCGCGCCCTCGCTTGTCATCCTGGCAGAGGACCGTCTTTATCTGCTCGCCGACTATTCTACCGCAGGGAAGTTCCTTTATAATCGACACGTCGAGATCGCCGTAGAGCGTGAGTGATAAGGTTCGCGGGATCGGTGTGGCGCTCATGATCAAGACATCCGGATAGTACCCTTTTTCCTTTAGGGTGATCCGCTGTTCTACACCAAAGCGGTGCTGTTCGTCTATTACCGCGACCCCGAGCAGATTAAAATCAACCGTAGCCTGGATGATCGCGTGGGTACCGATAACAATATCGATATCGCCGGCTTTTATATCGTTTAAAAGCTTTTCGCGCTCTTTCGGCGTTGTTGTGCCTTTTAACAGTGCAACGGTTACGCCGAGAGATTCAAGCGTGTCTTTGATTTTCAGGTAGTGCTGTGTGGCGAGAACCTCTGTTGGCGCCATCATCGCCCCTTGATAACCGCTCTGTACGGCGGTCAGAAGCGTCGCTATGGCTACCATGGTTTTGCCACAGCCAACCTCGCCCTGAAGCAGCCGATTCATCGGTGTGGGACGGCTCATATCTTCTTGTATCTCGGCGATTACCTTTTTCTGGCCGACGGTTAGTTCAAAGGACAGAGAATCGTAGAACCTATCGACAAGCTCCCCGCCCGCCTTGTGCTGAATGCCGTTTGAATAGAGCTCGATGTGTTTCTTGCGCGCCGCAAGGGCTACCTGCATAACGAAAAGTTCCTCAAAGATAAAACGCGCCCGGGCCTTAAACAGTAGCTCGCGATTCGACGGAAAATGTATCTCACGCAGAGCGACCGCTTTCGGCAACAGGTCGTTCTCTTCAATAATCACTGTTGGTAGTGGGTCGTCGATGGTACCGTATGCGTCAAGCGCGTTTTTCATGATGCGCCTGATCATTGTCGTTGAAAGGTTTTGCGTTGCCGGGTGAATCGACACTATCCGGCCGGAATGGATCGATTCACCCGCTTTTTCATTTAAGATATCGTAGAGGGGGTTTTCAAGCTGCAGCTGCCGGTATTTATAGGCGACTTTACCGCTAAAGGTTACTTGCATGCCTTCTTTGAGGCGCTGTGCAATATAATCCTGGTTAAACCACGTGCCGGTGATATTTCCTGTGCCGTCACCGATCGTTACGTTGACGACCCGCATACCGGTTTTTGCCCGCCACTTTTTGACCTGCGTAACATTACCGACTATTGTGACATGATCCCCCGCCCGAAGCTCAGATATTTTCCGCATCTTGGAGAGGTCGAGATAGCGGTGAGGAAAGTGAAATAAGAGGTCCCCGACAGATTCTATCCCTAATTTTCTTAGATGGGATACCGTGGTAGAACCGACAAATTTTACGTTTGATACGGGCAATTCTAACATCTTATGGTTCTACTGCATAAAACATCGCCGCCATAGTGCCGGGACCTGTATATGTGCCGATAACGCTTCCGATTTCAGACCGGAAAACGACCTCATGGTTTATGCCTTCCTGGCAGATTCCCTCCGCAAGTTCATTGAGTGTTTCTTCCGCATCCGCGTGAACGAGCGCCAACTTAACTTTGCCCCGGCTGCTTTCTTCTTTAACAAGCTCGATAACTTCGCGAATCATCCGCTTTTGACCCTTTACCTTCTTTAGCGGTGCGACGATACCATCATCAAGCGTCAGAATCGGCTTAATATTAAGCAGAGAGCCGACAAGCGCAGCCGCTTTACCGATTCGCCCGCCCATTTCCAGGTATTTTAACGTATCGACACAGAACGCAACCTTAACCCTTTCAATAAGCGCTTCCACATCGGTGACCATCTCATCGAGGCTTTTACCTTGATTGCGGGCATCGATGAGTTCATTTAACAACATCGCCGTACCGATGCTCCCGGATTTACCGTCTATAACGGTAACGGCTACGGGCGAATTTTGAGCTGCTATAGAGGCCGATTGATAGGTACCGCTCAATTTTGAGGATAAATGGATACTGATAATATGGTCGTAACCTGAGTATTTTTCGTAAGCCTCAATAAAATCCTGCACTGGTGGAGTGGAGGTTTTTGGAAGCTCGTTCGATGCCCTAAGCATTTCATAAAACTTCGACGGAGGGAGTTCAACCCAGTCTTTAAATGCATTGTCCCCAAAGCGCACGATTAGCGGTACCATCGTTACATCATTTTCTTCATAAAACGAGAGTGGCATATCCGCCGTGCTGTCAGTTACAAGTGCAATTCTTGCCATTGATGGTTCCTCCGTGCGCGGTAGTTTTGTTATGC
This sequence comes from Candidatus Aquicultor sp., assembly GCA_036504445.1. NCBI lineage: Bacteria > Bacillati > Actinomycetota > Candidatus Aquicultoria > Candidatus Aquicultorales > Candidatus Aquicultoraceae > Candidatus Aquicultor > Candidatus Aquicultor sp. Next base: position 10,189 of record DASXVE010000014.1, on the reverse strand, counting down.
TATTCAATTCCTATGATGAAATTATATATGGGCTGGCCGCCCTTGTGAATCTCAAGCTCTAAGTCGGGATGGCGATCGTTTATGACCTCGGCAAGCTCTTTTACATCGTGATCGCTAACCTTATCGCCGACCAAGATGGTAATAACCTCGTCCGAATCATCAAGCATGTGCTCGATTAAGTTGAGCGTCGTCGACAGCAGGTGTTTACCATGCGTTTTTATCTCGCGGTTATATAAACCTATTATATCGTTCTTTTCAAAACCGCGAGTTTTATCGGCGCGGACCGCATAAGTAACCTCACCGGTTTTCACATCGTAAATCGCTTCGGCCATCTCCTGAACGTTTTTCTCATACGGCGCATCTTGGTCACATGCCATAAGCGCGGCAAACGCTTCCGGGATAGATTTTGTCGGGATAACCGCCAGGTTTTTATGGGTTAATTCAGCCGCTTGCTGTGCCGCCAAGATAATGTTCTTGTTATTAGGAAGAATAATAACATCTTTAGCCGGAATATCGTCAACCGCCGCTAGAATGTCTGACGCGCTCGGGTTCATACTCTGCCCGCCGCTGACTATGCGGTCGACGCCCATGCTCGTAAGAATCTCCTCAGTACCCTTGCCGTTTGCAACCGCGACAATGCCGAACGGCACATCTACACGCTCTTCATCGTCTTTTATGGCCTGGTTGCGCTTTTCAGTTTGCTCGACCATATTATTAATCTGCACGTTTGATACCGTACCGAGGTCGGTCGCGATTTGCAGCACCTTACCCGGTTCATCCGTGTGGATATGGATCTTCGTGATATCCGGTGTTCCCACGACTAGCATACAGTCGCCGAGGTGATCGAGTTTTATCTCGAGGTCTTTCATGTTGATGCCCTCGCTTTTAAGGATGAACTCGGTACAGTACGTGTGATTCATTTCCTCATCCATACCGAAAACGCCGATATTCATCAAATCACCGCTGCCGTTTGAACTGATGATCTCACCTTTAACAGCGGAGAGAATGCCTTGTGCAAGCACCACTAAACCGAAACCGCCTGCATCCACAACGCCCGCTTCTTTTAGAACCGGCAGAAGTGTTGGCGTTTTGTCAACGGATGCCCGGCCCGCTTTGATAACGTTTTCCAGCACCTCGGTCGGTGATGTTACAAAATGAGTGGTATTCTCGGCCGCCTCTGCCATTTCACGGATGACCGTGAGCATGGTACCTTCGGTAGGCTTCTTTACGGCGCGATACGCGGTATCGGAACCATTGCGGATTGCTTTGACCATAACCTTTGCCGTTATAATTTCGCTATTGCCGACCTCTTCGCATATACCACGAATGATTTGCGAGAGAATGACGCCCGAATTGCCGCGTGCGCCCATTAAAGAACCGAGAGTTACCGCTTTGCAGACATCCGGGAGCGATGTATCGCCTGCTTTTGAGGCTTCGGCGAGCACGCTTTGCATCGTATGAACCATGTTGGTACCCGTATCGCCATCCGGAACGGGATATACATTGAGGCGGTTGATTTCATCCTCATAACGCTTCAATGTCTCTAGCGAAGCGTTAAGCAGCGATAAAATACTGGGTTTGCCGTACGTCAGAGCACGTCGGCTGAGTCTGGTAAGATTGCTGGTTTTTTTAACGGTGTCAATAATTCGCTCGAACACCTTAGCTCTCCTTGGCGCCGTGATTGTGATGAGTATTTTACATTTAATCGAAATTATAGCATAACTCGGGAGATTTCCAGTGTTATCAATAATTAAGGGATGTCACGGTTGTTCGGGCTTCGAGCTGGGTTGTTTAGGGTGTGCTTAAATAGAAAAGCGCCGCTTTTAGCAGCGCTTTTATCACCGTTTGTCCTGCCGAAAAAATAGTATTCACCCTTTGTGCTATGCACCACATGCCGGTGCGTTATATAACACACACTTATGCAACGTAACTTAAGCCGCGCCTCGCTGCATACCCTGTTGCTGGACTGTCGGAATCTGATATGCCGGTTTCTCGCTAAGCCACGACGAGAATGTATCGGCGTGCTCCTCTTCATCTGCCAGGATATCCTGCAGCATCTTGTGGATACCGGGATCGCTATCGCCGATATCGTTTATGGCATTCGTATAATCCTGAATCGCGCCTCTCTCCAGGTTGAGATCGGCCATTAACATCTCCTTTGGATTATCGCTGGTAATCACGCTAGCACCCTTCATTTGCTCTACTTGTGCCGGATTTGTAATCGGCTCACCACCCAACATATTTATCTTCTCACCGAGTGCCTCAGCATGATTCATTTCGACTATTGCGATACTCTTTTCGAAGTCTTGGATCGATGTGAAATCCATGCCGTCAACCGTATAGTGGTGGTTCATATACTGCTGAATAGCAAAAAGTTCCTTGCTGCGCAGATAGTTCAAGCGATCAATAATTTCCTGCGTATTCAAAACCGCCATCTCCTTTCTCTAGAATCGGATATAAACTGACAATTTCTAGATTACCCCCGGCAACATTCGGTTAAACGGAACAAGTAAGCGGTGTTTATGCCTTGTCATAGAGCCAAATAAGTGGTAGTATTTTTCGGTGTTGGATTTATTTTAAAGAGGAGATCGACATGGCCAGGAAATGTGCTGTATGCGGAAAAGGCCCAATGAGCGGTCATCATATTAGCCACTCACACAGGTTAACCCCAAGAAGGTTTAACGCAAACGTGCAGAAAATTCGCGCGATCATCGATGGTTCGCCGAAGAATGTTTATGTTTGCACAAAGTGCTTGAAGGCTAACAAGGTAACGCGGGCAGTCTAGTTTTTACGCAAACTAATATGTAAGCCCAGGTTCTCAACAACCTGGGCTTTTTGCGTTAAGATAGAATTAGTGTGAACAAGCGCTGCTTTGGTATACTCGCAGTTTATTGCATGATGTTTTCAGGTGCTTTAAGGGATCTCTGCGGACTCGATTACCATCCCGTCGTTTAGAGAGATGATCGTTATTGATCGCCCTTCGATAATACCAACGCTCGGAGTTTCATCCTCGCCTTTCGGAAGCGATGCGCTCCCAGGATTGACCATCATAATATCCCTATCGGCGCTTATGCCGCGAAGGTGCGAATGCCCGCGGACGATAAGGTTGAGCCCGTACCGGCGGCCGAGCTCGGCAAGTTCCTTCTCACCATAGTGATGGCCGTGCGTGACCATGATTCTTAGACCATCTATAAACACAAAGGCGTATGGGGATTCAATCGGATAGTCTATCGCGAACGTGTCGATTTCGGCGTCGCAGTTGCCTTTAGCGAAGATTGTAGGAAACGACGCTGAGTTTATAGCTTCGGCAAGCTCAGCCGGCTTGTATGACGGCTTCCTCGGGTTAAACGGACCGCTGCTTAAGATATCCCCCGCATGCAGTGCAATATCTATCTTCCCAAAGAGAGAAAGCGCTTTCTTCCATGCCGTAAGATCGCCGTGCGTATCACTTATGAGGCCGATTTTCACACTATCACCTTCTGTTCTCTTGATATGCGCCGGATATTTAATAGCCGCTTACGTGCCGGCCACTTATACGTTGTCACAAAAATGCGTAGCCTGTAGGCTACCTTTGCCCAAAGCGACGGCAGTTTTTATCTTTGTATGGACGTATGCTTTAGCCTGCTTGACGGCATCGTATGGTTCGTAATCCAGCACGAGATAGGCACAGATAGCCGATGCCAGCATGCATCCCGTCCCCCGCACGTTGCGTCCCCCGAGCCGTTCGGCTTCAAAGTGGTATGAGGTCTCGCCGTCGTAGAGCACATCGATTGCCACATCGCCGCCGAAATGACCGCCTTTAATCAGGACCCATTGTACGCCGGTTTCTTTTAATACCTGCGCTGCCGGCAGCATATCATCCTCGGTAGTTACGGCGATATCGGTAAGCTTGGATGCTTCCTCAAGATTCGGTGTCACCATAAAGCAGTGCGGCAGCAGCCATTTCTTAAGCACCGCGATAGCCGCATCGCTCGTAAGAGTATTGCCGTCGGTCGCACGCATAACCGGGTCAATTATCGAGAAGCCGATGCTGTTGTCCTTAATGAAGCCGAGCACTTCGAGCACGTTCTCAGGGCTTCCCAGCATGCCGGTTTTTACGCCCTGGATCGGCCCGTCAGCGCTCACAGAATCGAGTTGTGCGCGTAGGACAGGCGCTTTTAATACACCGCTCGTCGTCAAACCGGTGCTGTTTTGCGCGGTTACTGCGGTTATGGCCGTATACGGATATACGCCTAGTTCATTAAGCGTTTTTAGATCGGCCTGGATACCGCCGCCGCCGCTCGGGTCGGAGCCGCCGATTGCGAGCACCTTTTTTATTTTCTTAGCGCTTGTATTCATACAAACCGCCTTCGTAATATCTATCTTACATAGCTATTATATCAGGACTAGAAGTGCGTGTAACCGCCCATTGGGAGCGGTTGCTCCATACCCGACCAGTCGACAATCGTTATGCCGTTGCCGGTATCCGTGGTCTCACCGACAACCGATACCTTCTCTTGTATGCTTTGCATAACCTGCTCGATGCTCTCTTGCAGCTCCTGCGGCACGGTAAAGATAAGTTCATAATCCTCGCCGCCGAATAGAGCAAGGTCAACGGCGCGCTCGCCTGTCAACTCGGCAACTTGTGCAACGCCGCCGCCAATCGGTATTTTGTTTAAATAAAGCCGGGCGCCTACATCACTTGCCTCGCATATGTGGCGCACCTCACCGGCAAGACCGTCGCTTATATCCTCCATCGCATCGACCCCTGCTTGCGCCAGCGCGCGACCGGCTGCAACACGCGGTTCCGGCACATTATGAGCGCGCAAAAGATCGGCCGTCCGTTTTACTTTTGTTCGCAAATCATTGTTGAGGATAAGGCGCAGCCCCGCCGCCGAGGCGCCGAGTTCGCCCGTGACCATAATTAGGTCGCCGACTTGCGCGTCGCTTCTTAGGCATAGGTTTTCGGCTTCGACCTCCCCGACAAGGGCGATGTTAACCACGAGCTTATCCGCTTTGGTGACGTCGCCGCCGACGATACGGATGCCGTATTTGCGCGAGATATCGGCCATCCCGCGGTACATATCCTCAATGAACGCAACATCGGTTTCGGGATGAACCGCCAGTGAAACAACGCAGTAGCTAGGCAGGCCGCCCATACTTGCAATATCGCTCACATTAACGGCGATTGACTTATAGCCAAGCTGCCACGGAGTTATCTTGTCGATAACAAAATGAACGTCTTCGACCAACAAATCGGTCGTAAGCAGCGTGTAATCCAACCGGGTCGGTCGGACGACCGCGGTGTCATCACCGATTGTTACGATAACACGCTCGTCCGCGTACTCGACAATCGCCGCTATTCGCTCTATTAACCCAAACTCGCCGATGTCTTTTACTTTCATTAGCACTTCTCTACGCTCGTGCCGAGATATTCGGCAACCACTTTCATGGCGCAAAAATCGCCGCACATTGTGCATCCCTCAACGTCTTTTATCTTACGCTCGGCACGTGCTCGTTCCGCTTTCTCCGGATCGATGGATAGGCGGATTTGCTCATCCCAATCGAGCGCTTTTCGCGCTTTGGCCATCGACAGGTCCCAATCGGCCGCACCCCTGATTCCCTTTACGATATCTGCCGCATGGGCCGCTATGCGAGACGCGATGACGCCGTCGTGCACGTCTTGCGCTGTCGGCAACCCCAGATGCTCGCGCGGTGTTACATAGCAGAGAAAATCGGCGCCTGAAACCGCAGCCATAGTGCCGCCGATAGCCGATGTTATGTGGTCGTAACCCGGTGCGACATCGGTAACGAGCGGACCTAAAACATAAAACGGTGCACCGCTGCAAAGCTCTTTTTCCATCCGCATATTCGCGGTGATTTGGTTAAACGGCATGTGGCCCGGCCCTTCAACCATAACCTGAACGTCGGCGGCACGCGCCCGGTCGACCAATTCGCCGAGAACGATAAGTTCTTGTATCTGTGCTCTATCGGATGCGTCGGCTAGGCAGCCCGGGCGCAAGCCGTCGCCGAGGCTGATCGTTACGTCATGATCCCGGCATATATCGAGTAACCTTTCGTACTGCGCATAAAGCGGGTTCTCACGCTCGTTATGTATCATCCAACCAACGGTAAGCGCCCCACCACGGCTCACAATGTCGGTTACTCGACCTTGCGTTTGTAGAGCGGCAAGCGTCCTCCAGGTAATCCCGGCGTGAATGGTCACGAAATCGACGCCTTCTTTCGCCTGGGTCTCGATTACATCAAACATGTCATCATCCGTCATTTCGACAATGCTGCCGTAACGCTCTTTAGCCATAACCGCGGCCTGGTAAATCGGTACCGTTCCCAAGGGCAGCGGGCATCGCTCAAGGATCTTGTTGCGAATTTCGACGAGAGGTCCGCCCGTACTTAAGTCCATAACCGCATCGGCGCCCGCTTTTATCGCCACATCGAGCTTGGTAAGTTCCTCCTCTAAATACGGGTATTCGTCTGATGTGCCGATATTTGCATTAACCTTGGTGCGGAGGCCCGCGCCTACTCCAACCGCCCGCGTGTTATGCCTGTTCACGTTATGTGGTATGACGATTGTGCCGTCGAGCATCCCGCTAACCAGAGCGTCGAACTCGATACCCTCATCCAGGCATACCTGTTCGATCGCCTTCACTGCTTCGGCTTTTTTTATTTTCTCGATAATCGTTGCCATACTGTATTATCCTCACTATCTGCGAGACTTAGCCCGCTCTATTAAATGTGTAAGCGTTTGGGCTGCATGCACCATATCCTGTGCCGAAGCGACAGCAGAGATCAACGCCACACCATCTGCGCCTGCGGTTATAATCTCTTCAACATTATCAGCGGTAATTCCACCAATCGCAACTATGGGCACCGATACCGATGACCTCGTACGGTTAAGCCCCTGTAAACCTATGGGCTCCGCAGCGTCGTCTTTGCTCGGCGTCGGATAGATGGGACCGAGCCCGATGTAATCAGCCCCTTGCGCGGCGGCGGCTTCCTCATAATTTGTTGCCGAAATACCGATAATATATGAAGCGCCCATTATTTCGCGGGCTGATTCGAACGGCATATCATCTTTCCCCAGATGCACTCCGTCGGCTCCTACGGCGAGCGCGATGTCGAGGCGATCGTTAATTATCAGAAGCACCCCCGCTTCCCGTGTAATCTTTCGCAGCTCACGAGCCCGCTCATACAGCGTTCTTGATGAGGCGTTCTTGTCCCGGTACTGGATAACCTTCGCCCCGCCTTCTAGGGCGGCCTGGGCTACCTCTATGTGAGTTCTGCCGGGCGATTCCGTAGTTACCATATAGAGGCCCAGATACGCACTAAGCCGAGACCGGTTGGATGACTTCAACTTTTGCACCCCTTATAATATCTTCCGGAGAAAGCTCGTAGAGAGCATCGTAAAGGCACGCATGAAATGTGCCCGGCTTTTCACCAGACACGCGAGCCGCATTCTCGCCGGCGATACCATAGGCGACGAGCGCGCCGGTAGCCGCCAAAAACGTATCATTTTGTACCGCAGCAAACGCCGCCGTTATGGTAGTCGAGATGCAACCTGTACCTGTGACTGTCGCCATAATCGGATCACCGTTTTTAATCAAGGCGACTCGCATGCCATCGGTAACGATATCGGTGGCGCCGGTTACGCTTACGGTAAAGTTGTTCGCGGCTGCAAATGCTTGAGCGATCTCGGCCATGCCGTTGATCGTGCCTATCGCCTCGACGCCTTTGATCTCGCCGCCGGCCCCGGCAAGGATGCCGATCTCAGCGCTGTTCCCCCTGATGATTGCGATATCGAGTTCATTCAATATCCGTTTGCACGCATCGGTGCGCAACGCCGTCGCGCCTGCCCCGACCGGATCAAACACTATCGGAACGCCGAGCTCATTAGCCTTTTTACCGGCCAGCACCATCGAATCTATCAGCTCGGGTGTGAGCGTGCCGATATTAAGTAAAAGAGCGCTCGCAAAACATACCATCTCTTCCACTTCTTCTTTCGCGTGCGCCATAACGGGAAGCGCTCCTATACACAGCGTTGCGTTGGCCGTCTCATTCATCACAACAAAATTCGTTATGTGGTGTATGAGCGGCTTATTTTCTCTAATTTTAGAGAGGTCGCTTGCAATAGCGTTGACTACAGGATTCATTTACTCTCCTCTTCACACATTGTTCTCTATTGATGCATATACGCTCTTTTTATGAATATAAAAAGCCATACCAGAAAGGTACGGCTTGCATTCGTAATAATTCCCTTCGCTGGCATTATCCAGTAGCTTTCGGCTTTCAGGTTCAAACGGTCGCGAGGTTGCTCCTCGCCTCTCAGCCGCCACACAGCAGCTCCCGCGACGGTATTTTATTGTCAACTTATGTTTATAGTAGCTAAAAGCCTGATTGTAGGCAATATACCCATAATGATACCTGCGAATGCGGTCGCTGTTTTGGGATTAGCCGCAGCTGAATCCTAAGCGTGCCCGAGCTACGAAAATAGTAACCGGTTTTTTAGCTTGCAATAAATGCGGTAGTATAGCGATAGCAGCAAGCGCAATGGGGCATTATAAACAAAAGTAAACGTGTGAGGTGCCGGTATTGGGAAAGTTTACGGATCGCAAGGCAATGGGGGCAATAGGCAGTCCGGTCGTTTTAATTACGGCTGCGCATGAAGGGCACGCAGGAATTATGACGATAAACATGGTTGCCGGAATATCGTTTAACCCTCCGCTTACGGCAGTTTCGCTGAGCCACCACTCGCATACGCGCTCGCTTATCGAGCAAAGCGGTGAGTTTGCTATCAATATAATCGGCCCCGATTTGATTGATCTTGCGAAGAATGTCGGCATGTCGACCGGTAATAGAATCGATAAATTTGCGGAGTTCAATATAGATACCGAACAGGCTGAAGTAATACAAGCGCCGCTCGTTCATGATGCCCACACAGTGCTTGAATGCCGCGTAGAGAAAACCGTCGATTTAGGCAACCACTCCCTCTATGTCGGCAGAGTGGTTGCTTACCATGAATGTGAGACCGAAGACAAGGAGCCGCTCTATCTGTATCACGGGCATTACTGTACGATCGGTAACGAAATCGGCAAAGTTTAACTGTAGTGAGGCATCATGCCGGGGCTTTTTGTTTGGTAGATATGGGCGACGGGCAAAATCAGAATCGACATTTCGACTTCTTAAGGAGGACAATGATGATTCCGAATCTCGAACCAAAACCACTGCCCTATAAAAGCCTTCCCGGCCTCTCAGAGAACCAACTCAAACAGCACCACGATGTGCTATACGAAGGCTACGTGAAGAAAGTAAACGAAATCCGGCAAAAGCTGAAAAGCGTTGATTGGAGTGATACTAACGCCACGTTCAGTATGGTGCGAGAGCTAAAGATTGAAGAAACGTTCGCCGTTAACGCCGTCAAGCTTCATGAAGGTTACTTCGCAAATCTTGGCGGAAACGGGCAAGCAAGCGGCCCGATCCTTAACTTTATTGATGAGGATTACGGTTCGTTTGACAGCTGGAAACAAGACTTTACGTCGGCGGGCATGAGCGCCAGAGGTTGGGTTGTTCTAGCTTACGATCTCAACTGGAATACGGTTCACAATTATTCGCTCGATGCGCATAATATCGGGGATATCTTCAACGCAATACCGCTTTTTATTCTCGATGTATATGAGCATGCCTATTTCATTGATTACGGAACGAATCGCAAAGCATATGTAGATGCGTTTATGAACGCGGCCGACTGGGATTATGTAAACAACGTAATTCAGCTGTATGATATCGAGACGCGCCGGCAGCAGACGCGAAGAGCCGCTTAGTTGGAGCTATATATGAGCGAGGCCTCTAACGCCTAACCGTGGATGGTGTAGTAAGGCTTTAACAGGCCAAGCAAGTAAAACCAGGAAGATAATAGCGTTACAAGCGAAATAAACCAACCGAGGGCCAACCAAACCGGTAATTCAAGCCCTCGGTTTAGCCTTATATACGTGAACCACGCAAAGCCGATAAGAGATACCACAAACAGTACTACGGTCTCGCCAAGAGTCATATTTCCTCCTATGAAAGAAATCTACTCCAACTTACATTTTTATGTCGATCTCAGCACAAAGTTGCTGAAATCCTCAAAGACCCACTTGTTCTTCAGGGTCTGGTAGATAATACCAAGCAGCTTTTTTGCCGTGGCAATGATGGC